>DATJFU010000471.1:0-4881 GCA_035495495.1 Bdellovibrionota bacterium | reverse complement strand
CGGTGGCTCTCCTCAGGGACCTGCCCTGGCACCGCCTGCACGTGTTTCCGTACAGTGAGCGTAAGGGGACGCCCGCGACGCGCCTCCCGGGCTCCGTGCCCGTCGCCGAGCGGCGCCGCCGGGCCTCGATCCTGGGGACTTTGAGCCTCGAGCGACTGAGGGCGCGGTACGAGGCGGCCCTCGATCAAAAGCGCGTGGATTCGGTCCTCATCGAGGGCCGGTGCCGGGGCCCCGACGGAGAGCGCGACTGGCTGGGCGGATACAGCCGCGACTATCTGCGCGTGCTCATGCGCCCGGGGGCCATGAAGATTGAGTCCAATACGGTCGTTGACCTAAAGATCACGTCACTCGCCGTGGACCGCGCCGCCGGCGACGTCAGCCTGCTCGGCGAAATCTGAGAGTCACTGAGCCGCGGCGGGCTGGCTCGAGTGCCAGCAGCGGTACTTCTTGGGATCGAATTTGGCGGTGGCGTATTCCTTGCGCCACTCTGGATCAAACTTGGGATCGCGGTCGCAGATGGAGTCGTCGTCCACGTTGTCGAGGGTCAAGGCCCCCTTCTGGATCAAGAACTCCATCTTGGTAAAGACGGGCGTGAGCGAGCGCCGCACTTCAGGCACCACGGTACCGACGGGCTTGTTGGGGTTGCCGGCTTCGTAGCCGTTTTCACACATCTCGTCGTGAAAGGTCCTGGTCATGTCCCAGCCCTGATTGAGCGAGCGAAAGAGGCCAGCGAGCAAGCCCGTGCGGTCTTCGCCCACCGTGCAGTGAAAATAGACCCGGCGCTTGGGGGTCTTGAGAACGTCGCGGAGAACCGTGAGACCCTCGAGGAGCTGGCTGCAGGATTCGTGGAAGTCAGCGTCGGTGAGCTTCTTCCACCGAAAGGGGATGGAGTGAACCCGATGATCCACGTCCTCGAGCTTCGCGTCGCGCAGGGCTTGGATCTCGTCCCGAACCTCGGTGCCGAGCTCGTTCTTGAAGATCACGACGTCGGTGACGCCCTTGTCGAGAAGCTGTTGGATCTGGTTCCTGGGCTCCTGGCCCCGAAGGACCGCGGCCTTGCCCGAAGCGAGGCTCCCCGCCACCAGGTGGGTGTTGCGGATCGTGATGCCGTCCACGGTGGACTGAAAGGGGGAGTTCAGGTCCCCGGCCCAAGCCGGCAGGGAGGCCAGGGCGCACGCCAACATCGCAAACCCAGAAACACGCTTCATGGGGCGCGAGTGTAGGTCGCTAGACTCTTTGCGTCAAGATTGCAGTCGGCGATCTGTCTACTGAACGGGCCTGAACCAGCGCGTGACCAAGTCATTGGCATTACTGGCATTTGGGGCGCCCTGGTGGGGCCGGAGCACCACGGTGACGGGGTAGAGACCTCGCTCGCCGGGGATCTTGATCCCGTTCCACGACACCTCGACGTAGTGCTGGGCGGGGATCGCCGGGAGCGCCTGTGCCGCCGAGATGGATTGGTACATCGGGGTCACGCCGATGTCCGTGAGGGACGCCGTTGAGAGCAGCTCGATGTCGAACTGCCCGGCCCCCACGTCCTGGGCCCCGAGGTTGCGCACCCGAACGCGCACGCCGGCGTCGGTCTGGGTGGCCGTCACGGCCGAAGGCGTCCAGCTGATGTCGTTGACGGTCACCGAGGGGTCGGCCTGCCAGGGTTGGAACCGCGCGGCCGGCGCGGATTCGACCGACCGGACCTCCGTGATCGGCGAGTGGTCGGCGAGGTACTTGCCGAGCGCGCGCCAGCTCTCGACTCCCGTGTCCTTGAGCTGATCGAGGGGAACGGTGCCGGGCAGCACGCGGTTGACGAACTTGATGGATTCCAGGACGCCGCCGCCGCCGGCGAGATTGACCACGCGGTCGTCGGTAAGCTCGGTTCCACCCACCTTCACGCTGTGGAGAATGTCGCGCTCGGAGGCCGTGGGGCCCGAAAGAAAGCTATCCCAGGGCGCCGCGTCCCGCCTGAACATGGGTTCGTAGACGACCTCGATGCCCGAGCCGTTGACGATGCCCATGCTCGCCAGCATGTCGGTCGAAAGGAGGAGCTTCAGCAGCTTTTTCAGGGTCGAGCCCCGGATCGGCAGCGTGAAGACCGTCCACGTCTTCTGGGTGGCCGGGTTGAAGATGGCCGGCATGGAGTTCATGACGTCCGACTGCATGACCTGGCCCGGAAAAATCGGATTGTACACAAAGGCCGTGTTCTCGAGCGCGAGCTCCGCGCCCGTGTAGTCGCGGAGCGCGTCCGCGGCCACGTTGCCCATGGGGGCCTCGGGGCCGTCGCGGTGGAGGTACACGTCGCTCTCGGCCACCTGGGTCTGATAGATGTCGCCGAAGCGTTCGACGATTCTACGGTCCAGGTCCGCGACCAGCGCGGCGATGACCGGATCCTCGGGGACTCGGTTGTCCATGGGCTTGAGGCGGTACGAGTCGAGCTTGAGCTTGTGGGTGGAGCGGTCAAACGTCATGTCGACCCGGCCCAAAAAGCGGCCCCAGCACCCGGCCTCGACGATCCAGCCTGGATTGTCCCGGCCCCGGTCGCCGCCCACGATGACGGCGTCGGTGAGGGCCACGTGATCGTGCGCGCCCACGACGAAATCGACGGCGGGCGCCCATTTCAGGAGCTGTTTGTTCATGCCGACGCCGTTGTGGGAGATCGCCACCACGATGTCGACGCCCTGGTCTTTCTTGAGGCTCGCGGCGAGACGGCGCGCCGGAAGAAACGGCTCCTTGATGAGGACCGGTTCAAAAAAATGGTCGTACATTTTTTCGTACGTGATCACGCCCATGAAGGCGACCTTGAGGCCGCCCACGTTCTTGATGACGTACGAGGGGATGAGTTTTCTGAACTGCTCGGCCTTGGCGTAGCCCGAGAGGTCCAGGTTGTCGCCCACGAGGTCGGGCCGGTGCGTGGCGCCCGCTACCGCGCCGAGAAGCGTGTCGGGACCGTTGTAGAAGTCGTGGTTGCCCACGACGGCCACGTCGTAGCCCATGGCGCCCATGACGTTCAGGGTGTCGGTGCCGAGGCTCAGGTCGTAGTAGACCTGGCCTTCGGACCAGTCGCCGCCGTCGACCATGACGGTGGGCCGGCCTTCGGCGCGGATCCGGTCCGCCGCCGTCTTGATTCGGGCGACGCCGCCCAAGCCCAGCTCGTCCTTCTCTCCCTTGAGGTGGGAGTGCAGATCGTTGGTGTGGATGAGCGTCCAATGAACCACGTCCGCCCGGGCCGCAGTGGCGCCCATGGAAAGGAGCAGACCCGTGCAGCCCGCCAGAATCCGACGTAAACAGTACATACCCATTCCCCCCGGGTGTGAAATTTAGGCCCCATCATATCGAGTACTTGGGCGCCGACAAGGCCTTGACCCCACTAAAAGTGAAGCGCCAAAATGGCGCAAGGTGTTGAAATTCTTGACCACATCGCACTCTTATATTAAGTCTGGTGGGCTAAGGTGGCCGGATGAAGCTAAACGCACTCCAAGATCGCTTGGGATACACGTTTGGGGACCGTCGTGTCCTCCTCCAGGCGCTTACCCACCGATCCTATGGCCATGAAAAGCTTTCGGATCTGCCGTTGGCCCTCCGTGACAATGAGCGTCTCGAGTTCCTCGGTGACGCCATCCTGGATGGTGTGATCTCGGACATCCTTCTCGAGGCTTTTCCGGAGTGTAACGAAGGCCAGCTCACCAAGATGCGGGCCGCGGTGGTCAACGAGCGGACGCTGGCGCAGATTGGTGCGGGACTCGGACTTGCCGACTCACTGCGGCTCGGAAAGGGCGAAGAGCTCACGGGCGGCGCCGCCAAGCCCTCCATTCTTTGCAGCACGCTCGAGGCCGTGATCGCGGCCATCTACCTGGACGGCGGCTTTCACGCCGTCTATCCGGTGGTGCGCCACCTGTTCTCCAAGTTCTTTCAAGAAGAGGGCGCAGCTCAAGGGTCCTTCTACGACCATAAGACCCAGCTCCAGGAGCTGATCCAGGCCAGGTTCAAGGTGACGCCGACCTACCACCTGCGCGGTACCCGCGGGCCCGACCACGCCAAGGAATTTGAAATCGAGGTGCGCATGCAGGGCAAGGCCCTCGCGCAGGCCTCGGGCTCGTCCAAGAAGCAGGCCGAACAGAACGCCGCCCGCCGCGCGATCGAGCTCATGGGCTCGGCGGAGGTCTGAGATGGCGACGATGATCGGCAAAAGCGGTGTCGTGGCTCTGGCGGGGCGGCCCAACTCGGGCAAGTCCACGCTTCTGAACCGCGTGATGGGCGAGGAGATCTCGATCGTCTCGCCCAAGGCCCAGACGACCCGAGAGCAGCTCCGCGGAATCCTGAACCATGAGACCGGCCAGATCGTCTTTGTCGATACGCCGGGGATCCATCGGGCCAAAGCCGGCGGGCTCAACGAGGCCATGGTCCACCAGGCCCGGATGGCCCTCGATGGCCCCGACGTGGTTTGGTACCTGGTCGACCCGGCTTCGACGGCCGAGCATGAGGAGCCCGTGGTGGAACTGGTGGCCGCGAGTGGCGCGCCCGTGCTCGTGCTGATCAACAAGATCGACCGCAAGGACCCCGAGTCGAGCCGCGGCGTTCGCCTCGGGACCGACGAAGGCCTCGCCGCGTTTCTGAGCAGCCTCTCGGGCGCAGGCGCCAAGATCGAGGGCGTGCGCCGCATCTCGGCCCTCGGGGGCGAGGGCGTGCCGGAGCTCATGGAGACCACCTGGGCGCTTCTGCCCCAGGGAGAGCCCCTGTATCCCACCGACGGATCCCTTTCGGACCGGCCCGTTCGTTTTTTTGTCGCCGAGAAGATCCGTGAGCAGATTTTTAGACAGCTCGGAGAAGAATTGCCGTATTCCTGCGCCGTCGAAGTGCAGGCCTACGAAGAGGGCAAGGGACTGGACC
>DATJFU010000470.1:0-3482 GCA_035495495.1 Bdellovibrionota bacterium | reverse complement strand
GCATGAGGGGCCCGAGGTTGCGGTCTGCCGACGCCGAGTCGGCGCCGTCCGCGATCGAAAACTCCATGGTGTGAAAGTGGTCGCTATGGACGCCGGGTTCGCAGCTGGCGGTGACGAACTTGCGCGAGAGCTCCGACGGCTGCATCTGATTGATCGTTTCGCAGAACTGGTCCGGGTCGGTGCAAAATTGCGTGCGGATCGAGCCCATGAAGGTGCGTTGATCCGCTGAGAGCCGGTGACATTCCACCTCGCCGCCCGCGGTCGCGCGTTGAGTGCGCTCCATGAGGCACTCCAGGCGGCCGGCCTCATAGCCGCTCACGGTCTCGTCCGCGTGGGCGGCGGCGGCTCCCAGAAGCAGGAGGGTGACGGCGGCCTCAGTGACTCTCACTGCAGGTGCCCTCCGCAAGACGCCAAAGGTTTGAGAGCGTCCGCACGCGCTTCACGGCGCGATCGCTGCGCTCACCCAGGCAGCCCCTGAAGTCGTCGGTCCCGTGAAAAAGCCGGTAGCCCCGGCACTGCATCCCGAGGGGATCGGCCTTCTGCGATGGATCGGCCAAACCTCTGAGCACCGCCGAGTCCTCTTTGAACGCGATCCCGAGGGCTTGGCACTGCTCGGGGGTCGCGTCGCAGGTGCGGGTTTTTGCGCCCTCCTCGCGCCTGAGCGCGGCGGCTCCGCAGTCCTCGGTGACCCGAAAGCAGCCCTTGGCGCCCCCCTCCGGCATGTCCCGGCAGAGCACCCATTCGGGGGTGCCCGCTCCCGCGGGCCAGGCCAAAACGCCGAGGCTCAGCAGGCACAGAAAACGCCGGATCTGGCTGAAATTGTTCAATGTTCCCCCGATCTCCAGGATACCGGAGGCCGCATGGGGGAACAATAACTGATCAAATAGCTATGAAAAACAGCGGTCTAGAAGTGAAAGCCGATGTACGCCGAGAGCTGCACAAAGGGGCGGCCCGCGGAGTCGACGCCGCTCGAGTCGAGGCCCGAGGCCATGATGGCGCCCGAGACGTTGAGGCCAAGCTCCATGCCGAAGTGCTTGGCGAACTGGTGGCGCCAGGCCACGTCCGTGCCGGCGGTCACGTACACGATGGTCGAGTCGGGGCCGAAGTCGAACCAGCCTGGATCCGTGGGCGTGTCGTCCCAGCCCACCATCACCGAGAAGCCGGGGGCGAGCATGAGCGCGTTCTTGCCGATCTTGTCGGCCGCGAGCTCGAGGTGGATGCGCAGGCCCGCGCCCACGACCTCGGCGAACCCGGCCGCCGTGGCGGTGCCGCCGTAGTAGAGGTCCAGCGAAACCGGCACGTTTTGGACACCAAAAATGCGGGGAAACAGCGAAACCCGGATGCCCGACGGGATACCGACGATGAGGTCGACGCCGACCATCGTGTCGCCGCCGACGGTCGTGTGCAGCACGCCGTGGCGGACGGCTTCGTCCATGGCGGCCTGGCTCACCACGACGGCGGCGCTCTGGTCCGACGTCGTCTGGTCGGGCGAGGACTGGGCGACCTCGATCATCTGGCCGCCAAAGGCGGGAGCAGAAACCGAGGCGAGAAGCAGAAGGGCGAACATCGAACGCATGGGATCTCCTAGGTCTTTATGTGGTGCGTTATACGATTCCAGAGGGATACCGTCAAGCACTCGAAATCCGTGAGATTTCGCCGTCCTGACGCTAACCTGGGGAGGTGCCGGTTCTTTTTCTCCTCGCCGTCCTCACCCTCCATTCCACCGCCTGGGCCAAGGCGCCGGAGTATCTGACGGAGCTCCCCAAGAACGCGGCGTCCTCGGTGCCGCCCGCGCTCCAGGTCCAGGTGCAGGAGCGGGGTGGAACGGGCCCCACCGAGTGGCATCGGGTGGAATGGAACGTCGCCGCCGACTGGCGCTGGGGCCGTGTCCCGTCCGGGACCAAGAACGGAACGGTCGAGGCGCCGGTGGTCCACGTCTCGGTGCAGGTCCCCGCGCCCGACGGCGTCCACACCGTCGAGGTCGAGACCCTCACGCCGGGATCGGTCGTGCTCCGCTCGGGCGGGGCGTCCGTCGGCAGCGAGGCCCGGGTGCTCATCGGGTTTGAGACCGCGACGCCGTTTTTCTGGGACACGGAGGTCTGCCGCCGCTACGGACTCGGCGCGGCCGCCCGGGCCGTGCAGGGCAAACCCCACTTTCTTTACGCCGCCATCGCCTGCACCGAGGTCGGCGACCACTTGGAGGTGGACCTTGTGCGCTCCAAGGACGCCGCCCTCGATGCGCACCTCCTCGTGCCGCCGCTCGCCCACGGAAAAGCCGGGTCGATCCTCTGGGACCGCTACTTTGTGAGCGCCCGGCCCCTAGACGATCACCACATCCGGTCGTTTGGGAGCTTTTGGGTCTCGGACGCGCAAGGCGCGCGCATCGAGAACCTGCTCTTTCAGGCTCCGGACGAGTACACGCCGGCGCTCAAAACCTTCACGGCCCGGGATGCGCTCAAACTCTCGCCGGCCGAGCATCTGGTGGATCAGGGAGAAGTCGCGCTCCGTGCCCTGCATTACGAGGACGCGCTCAAGGCGTTTCGGAGCGCGCGCACGCTCGATCCGGATTTTCTGCCGGCTTGGTTTCTGGAGCTCAAGACCTTGCGCGCCCTCGGCCGCGACGCCGACGCCGTCGGCGCCGCGCTCAACCTGAGCGTGCTCCACCGCGAGGTGCGCGACCTGCCCCTGGTTCGGGAGTATCGCGAAAAGCGCGTCGAGGGGGCCCATTGAGATCGTGGACTTGGCTTGCTCTCGCATTGCTGGCAATGGGGATGCCGGCCCTCGGAGACGAGATCAAGGTCGAGGCCACCCTGCTCGCTCCCACCCGCCCGCGCATCTCCGGCCTCGACTGGGGCGCGCGCGAGCTCTTCTTTGAGCGCGAGGGAAACAGCGCGCGCATGGTGCCACTCGTGAAGATCCGGGGCAGATTCCACCGAGCGGGCTGGACACTCATGGCGGGCTCGCAGGTCCTCACGCTCGACGCCAACGAGAACTTTCAGATCAACGTCGAACAGATCTCCGAGATCACGCGAGTGGTGGTGCTCGCGCTGGGGCCTCGGGGCGAGGTCGAGACCGAGCGCGTGCTCGTGAGCTGCGCGCCCGATATCTGGCGCTACCTCAAGGATCCGACCGCGAGAACGCCGCACCTCTTGTCGATCACGGCCGGGCTAGGGGCCACGTTTCTGAGCTACAGCGAGAACCCGCGCAACGTACGGCTGCAGGAGTTCGCGCTGACTCCCAAGGCCGGCGCCACCTATCCGCTCATCCGCGGCGTTTTGGACGTGGGCGGAAGCCTTTACTTCAACGTGCTCTCGCTCAGCCACACGCCGGCGTCGCTCAACTCGGCGACGTTTCTCGGAATCAACGGGCGCGTGGGCTACACCTTGCCGCTCACCTGGGCCGGAGCGACGTGGAAGGTGATGGGCGGCTGGTACATCTGGACCATGCGGACCGCGGGCCGGTTCTACGGCGTGGACTTGCTC
>DATJFU010000469.1:0-3898 GCA_035495495.1 Bdellovibrionota bacterium | reverse complement strand
ACCTGCATCGCCTGCAACCAGGCCTGCCTCGATCACACGTTCAAGCTCAAGAGATCGACGTGCCTGGTGAACCCCAGGGCCTGCTACGAGACGGAGCTCGTCTCCAAACCCGCCGAGGCCCCAAAGAAGATGGCCGTCGTCGGCGCCGGGCCCGCGGGCCTGGCGTTTGCGACCTCCGCCGCGGAGCGGGGCCACGACGTCACGCTCTTTGAGTCCGCGGCCCAGATCGGTGGTCAGTTCAACCTGGCCAAGCGCGTTCCGGGCAAAGAGGAGTTCGAAGAAACCTTGAGGTACTTTCGCAAGCGCCTCGAGATCACGGGGGTCCAGGTCAGGCTCAATCAGAGGGCAAAGGCCGACGATCTCAAGGGGTTCGACCACGTGGTTCTTGCCACCGGCGTCCTGCCGCGCAAGCCGCGCATCCCTGGGATGGATCACGCCAAGACTGTTTTTTACGCCGATGTCCTCACGGGCAAGAAGGTCATCGGCAACCGCGTGGCCATCATGGGCGCCGGGGGGATCGGTTTTGACGTGGCCGAGTTTCTGCTCCACGGACACGGCGCCTCGCCGTCGCTCGACATCCCGGCTTTCTTAAAGGAGTGGGGCGTCGACCGACGCGCGGAGGCGAGGGGAGCGGTCGAAGGCGTGAAAGCCGAACCCGCGGCTCCCCCGAGGCAGGTGTACCTGGTCCAGCGCAAGACTACCCCCCACGGCAAGGGCTTGGGCAAGACCACGGGCTGGATCCATCGCGCCCAGCTCAAGATGAAGAACGTCAGCTTTGTGGGAGGCGCGGATTACACCCGCATCGACGATCGCGGGCTGCACTACAAGGATGCCCAGGGCGCCGAGAAATGCCTCGAGGTCGACCATGTGGTCATCTGCGCCGGGCAAGAGCCCCTGCGCGAGCTCGAAGCCCCACTCAAGGCGGCCGGAGTGCAGGTGCACCTCATCGGTGGCGCGGACGTCGCGGCCGAACTCGACGCCAAGCGGGCGATTCGCCAGGGAACCGAGTTGGCGCTGAGCCTATGAGCGAGTCTGGACGGCTTCTTCGGGTGCGCAGGTACCCGGTCAAGAGTTTCAGGGGAGAAGACCTCGACACGGCGATCGTGGAGACCCACGGACTCCAGGGAGACCGGGTGTTCGCGTTCGCCGAACCCGGCAATCCATCGAACTTTCCGTGGGTCAGCGCGCGGCGGATTCCCGAGATGATTCTTTTCACGCCGCGGATCAAGGACGTGGCGAGTCTGGACGTCGAGGTCCGCGACCCCGAGGGACGGATTCATTCGATGAACGATCCATCATACCGCCTCGAGCTCGAAAAACGCTGGCAGCGGCCGCTCGAGCTTAGGCGCTCGCAGGATGGCCACCCTGACGCCCAGCCGCTCTCGTTTCTGACGATGCAATCGGTGCGCGCGCTCGCCGAGGAGGGGGGTCTGGACTCGGAGCTGGACCCCGTCCGTTTCAGGCCCAACCTCATCGTGGACTGGAGCGGATCATCGGCGCCCTATCCGGAGGATGATCTCGTGGGCCGGGAGCTCTCGGTGGGCGACGAGGTCGTGATCAAGATCGAGAAGCGCGACAAGCGCTGCGTGATCGTCAACCTGGAGCCCGCGACGGCCCAAGCCAATCCCCAGGTCCTCATGGCCGTGGGCAAGGTGCGAAAGGGCTACCTGGGCGTCTACGCCAGCGTCGTTCGCTCCGGCTCGGCCAGGGTCGGCGACCCGATCAAAATCCTACGCTGATACCGCCACCCAGAAAGTCCGCGCCGATTTCCATGCGGAGCGCGAGGGCGGGTGCGACGTGGTAGAAGGCGCCGGCCGACAAACGGGGGTGCATCGACGCCGTGTTGGACCCGTTGGTGGTGATCACGGAGCCGCCCACGCCGGCGATGGCGTAGAGGCTCCAGATCTCGTTCATGTGAAAGTTCCACCGCGCATGCACGCTGTAGAGAATACCCGTGCCCGGAGACGCCAGGAGGTCCGGCCCAAGGCCCAGCTCCAAGAACACGTCGTCGCTGATGTCGGGGATGAACCCGTGCTCGACCACCCGCTTGGCGACGTCGAACGCCATGGCCAAGTCTCCGTGGGTGCCAGAGATGCTCGCGCCCACGAGAGCCGAGAGCTGGATCTCCTGGTCGGGGATCGGGCCCTTCCAGAGTTCTTCGGAGGCGACGGGAGCCGGAGTGGCCTTGGTCTGGGGACCCGCCGCGAATGCAGTCGAGCAAAACGTGAGACCCGCGATCGCCGCCCATGCCGAGATGTTTTTCATGGAGGCCAAACTACCACCGCGACGGGGACCGGGCTACATTGGCGTGCATGTGTGTGGCCGCCCTCGCCATCGACCAGCATCCGCGTTTTAGGTGGGTGCTCGCGCACAACCGCGACGAGTACCTCGACCGCCCCGCGCAACCCATGTCCCTCTGGCAGGGGAGCGGCATCCTCGCGGGCAAGGACCTCCGCGGGGGCGGCACGTGGCTCGGCGCGCGCACCGGCGGCGCCTGGGCCCTCGTGACCAACGTCCGCGCGCCGGGCGTGCCCCGCGAGGGCAAGCGGAGCCGCGGCGAGCTCGTGACCCGATTCTTGGAGTCGGGGCGGGACCCGGCGGACTACCTGGCAGAGGTGGAATCCGGCCTCGTGCAGTACGGCGGCTTTACCCTGGTCTGCGGGCGCCTGGGGGGCGGGGCCGACGTCCTTCGGGCCGGAAAGCGGGAGCACTGGGACCCCGGCTTCCACTCCCTCAGCAACGGGACATCCGGGGGCGCCCCCTGGCCCAAGTGCCGCCGTCTCGAGGCGGGGCTGGGCCGGCTTCTGGCCCAAGCAGAGGGCGAATTCCCATGGGAACGCGGGTTTGAGCTCCTCTCCGATTCCACCCAAGCCCCGGACGGGGAGCTCCCCCAAACGGGGGTGCCCCTCGAAACCGAGCGGGCCCTGAGCTCCGTCCGGGTTCAGCTGCCGGGCTATGGAACCCGCTGCTCGACCTTGGGGGTATGGGACGCCCAAGCCGGCGACTGGCTCTGGGCCGAGCGTAGTTACGGCCTCAATCGAATAACTGACAATTCTTATTGGGCATTGACGCATTGAGTCAATAACGATATGGTCCGCGCCGTTGCGGAGAATTGAACCGAACGGAGCTGTCTTGAGCATGCGTGCGTCGAATTTTGTCCGTCCCCTGAAGAGCTATTCGCCCCTCCTCATGGCAACCCTGGCCCTGGTCGGCGGCTGCGTCGGTGAGCCCGATCCCCACGATATGTATGGCCAGTGCATCCAGGTCACCGACCTGGCCAACGGCACCGTGAAGGTGGACCTGCCTGCCGCGCCAAGCGGCGACGAGCAGATCGGCGTGACCCATCAGGCTCTGAACGCCGACCTGGGCTCACTCTGGCAAACCAAGCAGATCCCGGTCTGCTGGGAGGCCTCAACGTGGACCGACTCGGCCGAAGACCAGAACATGCGCGAAGTCGTGCGCCAGGCGATCGAAGACACCTGGACCGCCACTTTCGCCAAGGCCGCGGCCCAGCTGCACGAAGAACCCATCACCTTCACGGGCTGGGACAAGTGCACGGCCTCGGGCGCTCTCGATTCGATCCGCATCAGCGTGGACGACTCGGCCAATAACCCCCATACGTCGGCCCTCGGCCGCCGCATCAAGGGTCTTCCTGGCGGCATGGTCCTGAACTTTACCTACAAGAATTGGAGCCCGGTCTGCGGCACCAACCAGGCCACGCGCGAGTACTGCACCTACGCGATCGCGGTTCACGAGTTCGGTCACGCCCTGGGCTTTGCCCACGAGCAGAACCGCTCGGACCGCCCGGCGAGCTGCACGGATGCGCCCCAGGGCAGCGACGGCGACGTGTACTACGGCCAGTGGGATGTGGAGTCCGTCATGGACTACTGCAACCCCA
>DATJFU010000468.1:0-6046 GCA_035495495.1 Bdellovibrionota bacterium | reverse complement strand
CGATTTTTCCTGAAAAAAGTCAGAAGGAGCCTTGGACTTGAGCGGCGGATGGGGCGATTACTACATCGTGTTCTTGGCGGGTCTCATCGGCCTGCTGTTTCCCGCCATCCTGGGGTTTCTCTCCTGGCTGCTCTCGCCCGCCGACGTGCGGAGCAAGTACCTGGCCGGCGTGTCGTTCAGAAAGGCCGAGCGGGTCATCGGCGGCGACGGACGGCGCATCAACACCCGATTCTTTCTCGGCATCAACATCGCGACGCTCCTGCTGGTCCTGACGCTGCTCTTTCTCCCGGCTGCCGCCGCGTTTCGGGGCCTCGTCTCGGAGACGGGTGGAAATCATCGCAACCTCGCCGTCGTGATGCTCGTGTCGGTCGTGGGGTTTCTCGCGCTGAGCCTCTTCTACGCCGTGAGAAAGCGCGACCTGAGCTGGCTGCGCTCGTACCGCGCGGCCGACGGATCGGACTCAAACGGAGGCGGCCCATGAAGGCGGGATTCATCGCCACCCGCATGGAGCGGTTTCTGGGCTGGGCGCGCGCCTCGTCACTCTGGTACCTCGCGATCCGCACGGGATGCTGCGCCGACGAGCTGCTCGAGACGGTGGGCTGCCGCTACGATCTCGAGCGTTTTGGATGTCTTCCGGTCGAGGACCCCGCGCAGGCGGACCTCCTCATCGTCACGGGGCTCATTACCCGCAAGGCGGCGCCCGAGATTCGGCAGGTTTACGAAGCCATGCTCTCGCCCAAGTACGTGCTCGCCGTGGGCGCCTGCGCGTGCAGTGGCGGAGCCTTCAAGGGACCCCCGGCGGACACGACGATCGAGGGGCTGCACCAGATTCTTCCGGTCGACGTCTACGTGCCCGGCTGCCCGCCGCGGCCCGAGGCCATCATGAACGGGCTCATTGCCCTGCAGGAGAAGATCAAGGGTGGAAACCGCAGAGTTCAGGCAAGCCATTGAGAAGGCCGCATCGGGCAGCCTTCTCGAAGAAGGCCGTCTGTCCGAGCTCCCTTGCTTTACCGTGAAGCCGGCGGCGCTCATCGACGCCGCGGTGGCCTGGGGCGATCTGCCCGGCGCGGGCGTCTCTTGGGTCGAGGCGATCCTGGCACGCGACCTCGGCGGGGAGCTGGCTCTCACCTACGTGTTCAGGGCGCACGGCGGTCCACGCCAGGTGGCGCTCAGGATCCGCGTGCTCCTGCCGGAGGGCGGAGTGGGCCACGTTCCGTCGCTGGTCGAGAGATTTCCCACTGCGGCGATCTGGGAGACCGAGCTTGCCGACCGCTTTGGTCTCGTGTTTGACGGCTCCAAGGGTTCGTCCCCCCACGGTTCGGGTTACGTCAACCGCCGCCCCCGCAAGGGAGGCCGCTCATGAGGCCGGGATTTGTCCAAAGCGCCGAGCGTCTCGAGCGGCTGCCGACGGACCTGACCCACTGGGAAATCGGACCCTTTCACCCCGCGGTCCCGGGCCCGCTCAAGCTCAGGCTCACGCTGGACGGCGAGATCATCGCCAAGCTCTCGTACGAGACGGGCTTCGCGTTCCGGGCGCTCGAGAAGCGGTTTGAGATGCGGCCTTGGCGTTCGGGTCTGCCTTACGCCGATCGCCTCGATCCCGAGACCGCGATCTTTGGGCAGGTGGCCTACTGCCTGGCCGCCGAAAGCCTGATGGGCCTCGAGACTCCCAAGCGGGCCCAGCAGGTGCGCGCCGTGCTCTGTGAGCTTGCGCGAATCTCGGCGCACTTCAGGGGTTTTGTCCAGGTGGCCAAATCGGTCGCCGCGGACACCTTCATGCACTATGCCCTCCGGGACCGCGAAAAGATCCTGGATCTCTTTGAGCTCATCACAGGGGCGCGCTTCACGCTCAATTTTCTGCGCTTCGGCGGCGTGGCCCAGGACGTGACCGAGGGTTTTCTCGAGCGCGTGGCCGACGTCTGCGATCTGCTCCGCGCCCGCATGAAGGAGTACAACGACCTCTTCTCCTTCAATGACGCGTTCTTGGGGCGCGTGTGTGGAACCGGCATCGTCACGCAGGAGGTCGCGATCAAGCACGGCCTGACCGGCCCCAACGCGCGCGGCGCGGGACTCTCGCTCGACGTCCGCAAGGCCCATCCTTACCTGGTGTACGGCCAGACCGACTTCGAGGTGCCGCTCGGGCGCGGCGAGTTCGGCGTCACGGGCGATGTGCACGACCGCTTTCTCGTGAGGCTCCGCGAGATCCTTCAGAGCATCGAGATCGTCAAACAGGTCTGCGAGTCCATGGCCGACGGCCCGCACCAGCTCCTGGGCCCCATGGATCCGTTGCCGACCCGGGCCGGAGAGGGATTTTCGAGGGTGGAGAGCCCCCGCGGTCTTCTCGCCTGCTACGTGGCCTCCGACGGCGGCAATGGCCCCGCGCGGGTCCAGTTCGTGCCGCCGTCCGTCGCGGCGCTCTCGGCATTGCCCGAGCTCGCCCAGGGCGCCTGCCTCGAGGACTTGCCGGTGATCTTGGCGAGCCTCGACCTCAGCGTGGCGGAGGTGGATCGATGACCTGGCAAGAGCTCTGGGGCAAGGTCCTCGGTTTTCCCACCGGCACGCCCGAGTTCATCTTGGCGGCGGCCGTGCTGCTCATGATCTTTGTTCTCTGCGTATTTCCGGCCGCGGCCTTTTTGTCGCTCGTGGACCGCAAGCTCTCGGCCGACGTTCAGGCGCGGGTCGGGCCCAACCGCGCGGGCCGTTGGGGTGTGTTTCAACCCCTCGCCGACCTCATGAAGCTTCTGCAGAAGGAGCCCGCGCGGGCCGCCGGCTGGCGCGAGGGATTCTGGCTGGGCGTGCTCACCGTTTGTCTCTACTCGACCGCGGCGGCGCTGCCGCTAGGCTCGTCTTTGATTTTGGTCAACACAGGTTCGAGCCCGCTCCTCGTGTTCTGGGTGATCACGGCGCTGTCGGTCTGCCTGATGTTCCTGGGTTACAACCAGAACTCCGTGCCCGGCTGGTTCAGCGGCACGCGTCTCGCAGCGCAGTCGCTGTCCGGGGCGTTTCCGGCGCTTCTCTCGGTTCTGTGCGTGGGCCTTTGGGCCGGTGGCTTTGAGTGGACGCGCATCGCCGCCGCGCAGGGCGCGGATCCCGCCCACTGGGCGATCGTCCGCGATCCATTTCTGCTCCTGGCCTTCGCCGTCTTCATGGCGGGCGGACTCGTCGTGCTCTCGGTTCCACCCTTGGGCTCCGGGTTTTCGCTCTCGGACATCAAAGGCGGCGTCGCCTCCGGCTTTCACGGCCGCAAGATCGCGTTCTTTCATCTGGGCCGGTTTTACGGACTCTTTCTTTGGTCGGTGATCGCCGTCGTCTGTTTCTGTGGCGCGTGGAATCTGCCCACGTCACTGAGCCAGGCCGTTGAGAATTCGGACTACGGAATCCTGGGTGTCAAGATGATCGAGCCCCTGGTCACCATCGTTAAGGCCGCCTTCTTGATGCTGTTCACGATGCTCTTTGCGCGCGTGATGCCAGCGTTGAGATCGGATCAGGTCACCGACTTCGCGTGGAAGGTTCTGAGCCCGATCGCCCTCGTGGCGCTTCTCGGAACGGGGCTCTGGACACTCTGGGGGGGAGCATGATCAGCGGCGCCGTATTTGGATCCGTGGGCCGCTATCTTAAGTCGCTCGGCCGGGGCGCGGCTTCGGCCCTCCGGGCGGTTCGCACCTCCGCGCCCTATCTCGTGGGCTGGGGCGAGCACCGCAAGGAGATCACTGAGCAGTATCCGGATCCGGTCTCGTCACGGACGGAGGACGACCTTCCACCCCGTACCCGCGGGCTGCTTTTCAACGACATCGAGCGCTGCACGGGGTGCCTGGCCTGCGCCAAGGTCTGCCCGGTCAATTGCATCGAGATTCAGAACGAGCCGGGCCCCGACGCCGAGAAAAAATGGGTCGCGGTGTTCAATATCGATTTCAGCACCTGCATTTTCTGCGGTCTTTGCGTCGAGTCCTGCCAGCCCACGTCCTTGATTCACACCAAGCAGTACGAGGGGTCGGTTTACCGGCTTACGGACCTCAAGGTGGGGTTTGGCCGCGGCCACGTGACCCAGGAGCAGCGGGACAAGTGGGAGACCCTGCGCAAATCCCAGGACTTCGTCTTTTGAGGAACCCGAGATGACGTTTTTTTGGATCTGCAGCTTTCTGGCCATCGGCGCGGCGGTCGCGGCCAGCTTCTTTTCCGAGCTGAAGCGCGCGGCCCTCGCCCTTTGGGTCTGCGCCCTCGCCCTGGGTGGCGTCTACCTCTCTCTCGGCGCCGAGTACCTGGCCATCGTCCAGTGGATCGTGTCCACGCTCGGGGTCGCCGCTTTCGTGTTCTTCTCGGTGCTTCTCGGCTCACGTGACGGCAAGCACGACTGGGCCAAGTACCTGGCCGTGGCCGGAGCGCTGGTCCTCCTGGGTGGAATCATCTGGATGACCGTGAGGGACTTCGTGCCCTCGGTGGTCTGGGACAAGGACCACGGCGGAATGGTGGGTCTCGGCAACGCCCTCGTCACCGAATACCTGCTTCCGGTCGAGATTCTCGCGCTGACCCTGTTTCTGGTGGTCGTGGGCGCCGGGGTGATCACGCGTCCCGAGGACCGGGGCGAGGAGGAGGGCGGCGCATGATGATGGTCTCGTTCTGCGTGGGGTTTCTGGGCCTGCTCAACCTCCTGGTGCGCCGGTCGCTCCTGGGCGCCATCATCGGGGTCAATCTCATGATGATGGGCGCCGCCTCGGCGTTCGTGGTCTCGGGCGTGGTCACGGGCCGAGCGGTCGACGGTCACATCTACGCCATCTTCGTGATCGCGAGCGGTGCCGCCCAGCTCGTGGTGGGGTACACGCTCGCGGTTCGTCTCTTTTATCTTCGCCGGGACGTGGGGCTTTCTGGGTTGAGGAGCATGCGGGGCTAGGGATGACTTTTTCTTCGCTCTTTCCGTATCTCTTTGTCGGCCTTCTGATCGCCCTGGCGATCGGCGCCGGGATCATGCTGCTTCTGGGCTCCAAGAACGCGTCGGGCGCCGGCTGGGCCGTCACCATCCTTTTCTTTGGCGTCGGAGCTCTTGCCGTCGTCGCGCTCGTCCTCGGTTTTGACGGGGGCGGCTCGCTCCTGAGCGGGCAGAGCGCCTGGGTCGAACCGGGTGGAAACCTCCGCACCCTCAGCCTCGGTCTGCACGACGAGCCCATGTCCTGGATCTGGATCCTGGCTTCGGCGCTCGTGGGTCTCGCTTTTCTCGCGAGCCGCGATCTTCATTCCGGGGGGCGGGCGCCCCACCGACTTTACGCGGCACTGGCCGTCGAGATGGCGGCGTGCGGCCTCTGCTGGGTTTCGTATTCGGCCTGGTCCGCGCTTTTCGCCTGCGGGCTGGCTCTGGCCGGCGGCGTGATTCTTCTCGGTACCCACAGCGGCGTTTCCGGAGAAGAGGCGCGGTTCGCGTTTCGATATGCGCTTGAACGCTTCGGCGCCCTCGTGATGGCGCTCCTGGGAGTGCTGACCCTGGCCTGGCATGGCGTCGACCTGGTTCCCGGCGCGCCGGCCCCAAGCGTGGGCACGGGGTTTCCGGGCGGCTGGATCCTGGCCGTCGGGGCATACTTGATGGTGCGGCCGTTTCCACTTCTGGGCTGGGCTGAGAGCCCGAGCCAGGTCTCTCCGGCCGGACGGATTCTGGTGGCGGAGCTCCTGCCGGGCATCGCGGCCTACGGTTTGATCCATGAGGCGGCGCCTACGCTCAAGCAGCTCGGCGTGTTTCCGCTCTTTGGCGTGGTGCCACTCGCGGGCATGGCGCTCACGATGTTGGCCGGGCTGTTTCAACAGGATCCCTCGAGGGCCCTGTCTTGCTGGCTCTCGGCCGCCTTCTGCGCGGGTCTGAGCGCCCTGGCCTGGGCCGGCCCGACGGTTTCGGATCCGCTTCTCCTGGGCACCCTCCTGGGGTGCGCGGGGTTTATCGTCGCGGTCGGCTCGCTCGAGCGGGGCTCCGGCGGATGGGCCTCGCCGACCGGCATGGTGGCCATGGCCGGGGCGGCTTCGGCCACCGGTATGTTCGGCTTCTTGGCGGCTGGGGGCCATTTCG
>DATJFU010000467.1:0-3709 GCA_035495495.1 Bdellovibrionota bacterium | reverse complement strand
GGGTCGTCGAGCAGCGTCTGGAGCCAGGCCGGGGTGAAAGTCATTGAAAGGCACTCCATGGAAAATCCGGCGACTCGCGGAGCCGCATCATCTCGCCGGGTGAGATCCAGTTACGCGGCACGGGCACGGGTCCCCGCGGAAACTCGAGGAGCGGATCCAGGGGCGGCGCGGGCGGCGGAGTCCGATGGGGGATGACCACCGCGAGAAGCTCGTTGTGCTCGTTGCTCTCGGAGTCGCCCCCGAAGAGGGGGCCCAAGATCGGGATGTCCGAAAGCCAGGCCACGCCGCTCCGGGTGGACCTCTGGGTTTCGCGGCTGAGGCCGGACAGCAGCAAGGCCTCGTCGTATCGAGCGTCCACCTCGGTCTTGAGCCGGTTGGCCTTGAGGGCCGGCAGGTCCGGAGCGCTGGGTGGGGCGCTATCGAGCTCGCTCACCTCCGTGGACACCGTCATGCGTAGGCCCTCGGGGCCCGCTTGGGTCGCGTGGATGTCGAGGCTCAAGCCGTGGGGCCGCCAGTCCACCTTGGACTGCCAGCGCGTGTGATTTCTGACCGGAAGCTCGCCGCCCGAGAAGAGCTGGGCCTCGCCGGGCACCCTCAGATAGAGACTCGGTTGCGAAAGCACCCGAAGCGAACCGTCGTGGGTCAGGGTATGCAGGGCCGCCTCGACGGAGGCCGGGGTCAGCACCTTCCACGGCTCCGTCTGAATCCCCACTGGGACCGCGTCTGGCCAGACGACGCCCAGGTCCCGCGCGGCGCTTTCGGTCGCCTCGAGAAGAAACGCGCGTAGAAACACGCCGGTCGAGCGCGAGCCGGCCAGATCCCATTCCACCTGCACGGGGGGCCAGAGCACGCGAGCCTGCCGCTCCCACTCCGACGCGCGGGCCGAGACCCCGGGGTGCCCACGCACGGAAAGAGTCGATCCCTCCCTCGCCACCTCCACGCCGGGGTGGAATTCGGCCCACCGGCGGAGCCGGTCGAGGCCCGCGGCGACCAGGGTGGGGTCCGGGCTGGTCTCGTCCCGCACCTTCTGGGCGAATTCAGCCACCAGGGCGGCGATGATGGACGCCTCATGAAGTCGGGTATAGGTCCCCCGAAGGAGGACCCCCTCGCCGAGGGGGATGACTTCCACCTCCTCCAGGCCCCCTGCCGCCCGCCAAAGGGCCGGGGGAGCGGGGGCATGGGACCAGGCCACGACCTGGATGGGGATCCGAAGCTCGCCGGCTTGGGTCCAGGCCACGAGATCACAGGATCCCGGGGCGATTCCGCGCAAAAGCAGGGCCTCCGGTTGGTCCGGTGGGCGCAGGCCACGGACCCGCCCGGGGCAGGGCAGGGAAAATCGCCGGAGGCCGGGCATCGCCACGAGCCGCTGTTCGTCCACCCCCACAAAGACGGGGGGGCGGTCCTCGGCCCGGCCCGCGGAAGCGCATAATAAGAGGAGAAGAAGGGGCCAGATCGCCATGGGGAGGTCCCTCAGCAAGGCTTGCGCCAAGGGGCGCGTCGGGCTAAGCATTGGGGTTTCCACGGAGGAACGCATGGCTTCGAAAACCGCAGTGACCCGCCTGGTTCGCGCCCGCAAGAAATCGAGCCGCGGCAAGGCCCGCAAAAAGAAAAACCGCTCCAAGGGCACGACCCCCAAGTTCCCTATTCACGGGTGATGACGATGGCTAACCACTATCTGTTCACGTCGGAGTCGGTTTCTGAAGGCCATCCGGACAAGATGGCGGACCAGATCTCGGATGCGGTCCTCGACGCCATTCTGGCTCGGGATCCCCGGGGCCGCGTCGCCTGCGAAACCCTCCTGACCACCAACCTGATCGTGCTCGCGGGTGAGATCACCACGACCGCCAAGGATTTGGATTACGTCGCCATCGCCCGGAACAAAGTTCGTGAGATCGGTTACGACTCCGCGGACAAGGGTTTTGACTACAAGACCTGCCACGTGATGACCGCCCTCGGCACCCAGTCCCCCGACATCTCCATGGGCGTGACCGCCTCGGAGAATAAGGAGCAGGGCGCCGGCGACCAGGGCCTCATGTTCGGCTACGCCGTCAACGAATCCGAAGAGTGCATGCCGCTCTCGATCGACCTCTCGCACAAGCTGGTGCGGAACCTGGCTGAAGCGCGCCGCAATGGCCGCCTCTCCTGGGCACGCCCCGACGCCAAGTCGCAGGTCACGGTGGAATACGAAGGTGGCAAGCCCAAGCGCGTGCACACCGTCGTCATCAGCACCCAGCATGACCCCTCGGTCAGCCAGGGCCAGATCCGTGAAGGCGTGATCGAAGAGATCATCAAAAAGACGATTCCCTCGCACCTCATCGACTCCAAGACCGTCTACTTCGTGAACCCCACGGGCCGTTTCGTGGTGGGTGGTCCCCAGGGCGACTGCGGGTTGACGGGCCGTAAGATCATCGTGGACACCTACGGTGGCCACGGCGCGCACGGCGGCGGCGCCTTCTCGGGCAAGGACCCGTCAAAGGTGGACCGTTCGGCCTGCTACATGGCGCGGTACGTGGCCAAGAACATCGTGGCCGCCGGCCTCGCGGACCGCTGCATGGTCCAGCTGGCCTACGCCATCGGTGTGGCTGAACCCGTCAGCGTGATGGTCGAAGCGTTCGGCACCGAGAAGATGCCGGTCGATCGCATCGAGAATGGTGTGCGTAACATCTTCCAACTGCGTCCGGCGGGGATCATCCAGTCGCTGGACCTGCTGCGTCCCATTTACTCGAAGACGGCGGCGTACGGTCACTTTGGCCGCCGCGACCCCGACTTCACCTGGGAACGCACCGATAAGGTCGAAGCGCTTCGCGCATTGAAGTAACGGTCCACGCGACACCGAAATGACCCTCCTGCATACGCTTCTCCGCCTCTATCCCTTTTGGGCCGTGCCCGTCGGGATGATGATGGTGGAGGTGGGAACTTTTCTCAGGCGTCGAAAGTCCCGGGGCTCGATCCTCTCGTGGTCCGTTGCGGGGTTTTTCGTCGTAACTTCCCTGCTTTGGGTGGGGTTCAAGGGCTACCGCTACTCGGACGAGTGGCTACGGCAGCTGTTCTCGTAGACCGTCAGAAAAACCCCCAGGGATTCATGGGGTTATTGACGGTCTTAGAAAAGATTTTGACAGGTCGGTAAAAGGTGCTTAGGCTTTTTTTAGGCCCCGCGTTCCCCGGCGATGGATTCTCCGGGGAAGTCAGTGCCTGCCACGCAGTGTCGAGATCTCGAGACTAGCTTAGGAGTGGCGATTCGGTGGGCGGCAGGGAGCGCCGCATAATGGGAGTGGAGCTCCCGTCGCCCGCAACAACTCATGGAAGGGTATTGGCGATGGAACCGATGAAGT
Organism: Bdellovibrionota bacterium; assembly: GCA_035495495.1. Classification (GTDB taxonomy): domain Bacteria; phylum Bdellovibrionota; class UBA1018; order UBA1018; family JADZFF01; genus JADZFF01. Next base: position 377 of record DATJFU010000467.1, on the reverse strand, counting down.
CTTCTTTTGTGGGCGAGAGCCCCGCGATTCAAAACATCTTTCAAATGATTGACAAGGTTGCTCAGACGGATGGCTCCGTTCTGATCACGGGCGAAACCGGCACCGGCAAGGAGCTGGTGGCGCGGGCGATCCACGCGGCCTCCTCGCGCCGGAATGGACCCATGGTGGCCATCAACTGCGGCGCGATCCCCGGCGACATGCTGGAGTCCGAGCTGTTTGGCCACGTCAAAGGGGCCTTTGCCGGTGCGCTGCAAAACAAGCCCGGCCGTATCGAAGCGGCCCACGGCGGCACCCTGTTTCTGGACGAGGTGACCGACATCCCCCTGCACCTGCAGGGCAAGCTGCTGCGCGTGCTGCAGACCAAGCAGTATGAAGCG
>DATJFU010000466.1:0-3712 GCA_035495495.1 Bdellovibrionota bacterium | reverse complement strand
GTCCCCGCCCATGTGGCCGGGATCGAGTGCGATGCGCAGGCCCGCGAGGGACCCATGCCCCACGGCGACCGGCACCGGGCCCGACTCCTGACCATCGGCGGCGAGGGGGATTTCGTAGTCCGGACGGCTGAACCCGTCGCGGTCGCGAAACATCTTAAAGGATCCGCCCTCGAGCTTGGCGATGCGCGGAAACGCGCGGTCCCGGTCCAGGTACGGCAGGATGCGCGCCACGCCCGCGGCGCTCTGGTAGCCCGAGAGGTCCTGCACCAGGGGCTGGCTATCCGGTTCGGCGGGCACGCCAAAATGATCCAGCACGGCCTCGGTTCTCAAAAAGGACTCGAGGGGCGTGATCGTCACGGCTGGGGTCTCCTTCTCAAACGCCAGGGACTCGGCATTCGCCGCGTCGATGCGGGCCTGCCAGTCATTCCACCCCGTATTTTCGCGGATGAACTCGGGGGGCAGTCCGTCATCGCTTGCGCGCGCCGCGCCCGAGGCAAGAACGCCCGCCACGAGGATCCAGGTCCATGACACTGATTTCCGCATTCGCTCCCCCTGTCGTTGACAAGCCCACGGTAGTCGATTTCTCTGGAGTAACCAATGGGGGAGACCACGAAATCACGGCTTCTGACGCTCGCCGTAACGCTGCCCGCGTTCTTGGGGGCGTGCGCGCCTCCGCCCGCGCCCAGGGCCACGCTCTACGCGGTCATCCCCCCGGGCGCGCGCGTGGACTGGGACTCGCTCCTGCACCGGCCCGACACGGCGGACCTCGAATTTGGCGTAAAAATCCTCGGTCCAGAGCCCTATGCGCAAGAGGCGGCCGAGAGCTTCGCCCCCGCCTCAAACACCAAACTCTTCACCACGGCGGCGGCCCTCCGGTACCTGGGCCCCGAGAGCACCTTTGACACGAACATCACCTGGGACTGGGCCGGCCGCGGCGTCGCCGCGCATCTCAAGCTCCACGGCGGGGGCGATCCGACGTGGACTCCCGACACGCTCGACACCATCGTCTCCGCGCTCAAAAAAGCGGGCGTGCAGGCGGTTCAGGGGCCGGTGGAATCGGCGGCCGCCGACCCGCGCGCGGACATCCTCCGCCGCCCCGAGGGTTGGCAGCCCGAGGACAGCGCGGCCTGTTACGCGGCCCTCATCCAAAGTCTCAATCTCAACGAAGACTGCGCGACACTCAAGGTCCTGGGTCTGCACTCAGCCGCTTGGACCGATCCCGACGTGCCGATCCCCGTGGAGGTGCGGCTCAAGCCCGGCCTCCACACGGACCTCCAGGTCGAGTCCGTGGACCAACCGGGCCGCCCCGCGACCTCGTATTTGATCACAGGTACGTGGAAAGCCGGCACCCCGCCCGTCCCGATCGCGCTCCCGGTCCACGACGCGCCGGAGTGGGTCGCGCGCGCACTGCGCCGGCGGTTGGCCTCTGCGGGATTGTGGATGCCGACGGATTCAGGAGATCGGCGCGAGCCCGCCACCGAGGGCGCGTCGCTCAAAATTTCTTCGGCGCCCTTGGGCCAGATCCTCGTGCCCTTTGACAAGAACAGCGACAACTTCATCGGGCACGCCTACTGGGCCGCGCTCGGCGCGCGCCTCGGCGATCCGCAGGCGCCGGATCTGCTCGAGGCCGGCCGAGGGGTCATGGCCCGGTTCATCGAGGAGCTGGGCAGGGCCACGGCACTGCGCCTCGGTCTCGCGCCCCGCCCCGGTTTTTACGCCTCGCGAGTGACCTTGGTCGACGGCTCGGGCATCTCACACGCGGATCAGGTCACGGTGGATGCGCTCATCATGCTTCTGCAGGACCTCTCCTCACGCGGCGACTTTGGTTACGTCTGGCGGGCCCTGCCGATCGCTGGCGTCGATGGAACCCTGGCTTCGCGCATGAAGAACACGGCTGCCCAGGGCGTTCTCCGCGCCAAAACCGGGACCCTCACGGGCGTCTACAACCTTTCGGGCTTTGTGCCTCGGCTGGCCTCCGGCGAAATCGAGGGCGGGCCGGCGGGTTCGACCCCGGCAGAGCTCATTCCCTTCGTCGTCCTCACCCGCGGCCCCGGCGGTAGCGCGACGCCCGCGCACGCCGCCCAGGATCGCGTGGGCGCTGCCCTGGCCGAGCTGATTAATCCTTAAAAGTCAGCCACTAAAAGGGCCAATCTCGCCATTTCCCATCAGCCCCGGAGGGGCCGGCGCTCGGGCAGGATGAAATTCATCACTGGAGGTTCCATGGCTCGCGTCCACACCCTTGCCCTCGCCGCGCTCGTCACCGCATCCACCGCCCACGCCGGCGGCCTCGTCCTCACCGAGGCCCAGGTCCAAGGTGCCTACCAGAGCTGTGTCGAGAAGCAGACCGAGGCCCTGCATTTTGCGATCTTCGACAAGGAGCCACACCACTGGGTTCTTAGCAACTGGCCCAACGGCGACTGGATCGACGCATCGGAGTGGCAAAACTCGGGCGAGTACCACAACCCATGGATCGGTCCCGCCACGCTCGAGATGAACCAGTCCCTCGTGGCCACGGGGGACACGGGGGGTCGCGAGGATACGCTCTCGCTCGACATGAAGTTCAGATACCACCGGGGCGAACTCGACATCGAGGCCACGCGGTACAGCCCGTTTGATTGCCATTACAATGACCGCTGCAGCACCGACACCGAGGTGGAGGTTCGCAAGCTCTGGCTCCCCTACTACGAATACGAGACCGAAACCCGCGAGGAGCAGATCACGGACAATCTGGGCCACGTCACTCGAGTGAAGAAAGAGTTCATCAAGGGTGACCCCCAGCTCATGGTCTACAAGACGCCCGAAAAGCTTCTCTTTCTCAACGACGACACGGGACAACCGATCCGCGACAAGAACGGCAGCCCCATGGCCTTTGACGTCCCCCAGTACAAGTCGTGTCTCAAGGATTCACTGCAGCGGTACTCGGACGCCAACCAGCGCGGGCAGGTGGGTCTGGGCCTCGCGGCCGTGGCTTCTCCGCAGCAGAGCGACGCCATCGTCTCGGGCAAGGGCACGATCGGTGTCGTGGGTGGATGCACGGGTTCCACCGGCTCAACCGCGGGCCGTTAAAGAGCGAATCGGGCGCCTAGGAGGGCCGCTGTCACGATGGCGTAAAGCGCGATCTCGGCGGTCTCGATCCATGGCTGCTCGCGCCGGATGGCGCCCCAGATGTGAATCAGGGTCAGGAGCCCCCCTGCCACGATCAGGAGGTCGATGAGCACCAGATTGCCGGCCGGGTTCGCCGCCGCCATCCAGGCTCCGGCACCGATCGCCAGGCCCGCAGCGCCCAGGCAGCGGCCGAGGTAAACGACCAGGTCACGCTCGCGACCGCCGTCGGGCACCGTCCAGCCATAGGTTCGCGCCCAGCGGAGCGGCATGAGAAACAGGGGCAGCGCAAAGAGCACCCCAAAGGCCACGGCCAGGGTCTTGAGAAGAGGTGCGATCCATCCGGGGGAGCCCATGGGTCGATCATACCTCAACCCGGCGTTTTCAGGGAGCTTTTGGCTCTTGGCCCGCGCGCCTGGCCATGATAACTAGCTCAAACCTTATTCTGCGGAGAGGTGGCCGAGTGGCTTAAGGTGCACGCTTGGAAAGCGTGTGTACAGGAAACTGTACCGAGAGTTCGAATCTCTCCCTCTCCGCCATACTAAAAAGCCCCCGAGGCGAAGCCTCGGGGGCTTTTTAGTATGGCGGATGCGCGGAGAGCAATGAGGAA
>DATJFU010000465.1:0-2464 GCA_035495495.1 Bdellovibrionota bacterium | reverse complement strand
CGGGTCTCATCCTGCACCGGCTTCTCGTCACGGACCGGGTCAAGAAGGTGCTGGTCGTGGTGCCATCGGCGCTCTCCAACCAGTGGTTCGTCGAGCTGTACCGGCGCTTTAACCTTCTCTTTACCGTGATCAATGCCGCCGACGTCGAGGGGGCCGAAGAGGACCTGCGCGACAAGAACCTCTGCCTCATCAGCATGGAGGCCCTCAAGGGCTCCGCGCATCTGCGCCACGTGACGCTCGAGGTGAAGTGGGATCTCTTGATCGTCGACGAGGCTCACCGGATCCAATGGTTCTCGGCCGATCCGGACGAGGCCAAGGCCGAGGGACTCTCCGAGATGGAGGCCGCCGCGGCGATCCCCGAGAACGCAGAGTACGGTTTTTTCTTGGACCTCGCGCGCAAGGTCGAGAGCGCCCTCCTCCTCACGGCCACGCCCGAACAGCTGGGTCACGAAGGTCACTTCGCCCGTCTCCACCTCCTGGATCCCGACCGCTTTCCGACGCTGTCGGCGTTCAACGAGGAGCAGAAGGGGTACGCCGCCCTCATGAAGGCGCTGAACGCGCTCCCGGACACGGACCGCATCTCCGCGGCCAAGGTCAAAGCTCTTCTCAAGAAGTTTCCGGTCCCGGGGTTGGAGGACGTCGCCGAAAGCGAGGGTGGAAAATACTCCGCCCGCGACATCATCCGCGCCCTCGTCGATCGATACGGCACGGGCCGCGCGTTCTTCAGAAACACGCGGAGCCGCGTGGCCGAGGGGTCCGTCAAGTTTCCCAAGCGCCACGTCGAGCCCCACTCGCTCAAGCCCGCCAAAGGCGGACACCCCAAAATGGAATGGCTCGCCGAGTGGCTCAAGAAGAACCCGGGCGAGAAGGTGCTGCTCATCACCCACGCCGACATGCGGGTGACGGAGATTGAAGAAGACCTCAAGAAGCGGGTGAGCGTGAAGACGGCCGTGTTCCACGCCCAGCAGCCCATCCTGGTGCGCGACAGGCAAGCGGCGTACTTTGCCGAGCCCGAGGGCGCCCAGATCCTGATCTGCTCGGAGATGGGCAGCGAGGGCCGCAACTTTCAGTTCGCCTCCCACCTCGTGCTCTTTGATCTGCCCATGGAGCCCGACGTGCTCGAGCAGCGCATCGGGCGCCTGGACCGCATCGGGCAACGCCGTGATATCCACATTCACATCCCCTTTGAAAAGGGGTCCAGCCTGGAAAGGCTTTTTCGCTGGTACCACGAGGGCCTCGACGCCCTGAGCGCGCCCGCTCCGGGCGCGGCCCAGCTCATGGATCGCATGCACCTGGAGTGGAGCGACACCATCCTCTCGGGCGACGACGAGGACTTTGAGAAGCTCCTCAAGCTCGGAAAAAAGGAGATCGGCTCCATCCAGAAGAAACTGGAAGAGGGGAGGGACTCGCTCGTCGAGCTGCAGTCCTTTGATCCGGAGGCCGGGGGCGCCGTCGTGAAGGAGGTCGCCGAGTTCGAGGACCCGGACGGCCTCCACGAGTACATGGAACAGGTCTTTGACCTTCTGGGCGTGACCGAAGAAGAGCTCGATTCGGACTCGAGCTTTGTCCAGCCCGGCGATCTCATGTACATCCCGCATTTTCCGGGCTTGCCCGATTCGGGGCTGGGCGTGACGTGCAACCGCCAGAAGGCCCTTGAGCGCGAGGAACTCACCCTCCTCACCTGGGATCACCCGATGGTCACCGAGACCATGGGGATGATCATCGCGGGGGAGTTCGGCAATGCCTGCCTCGCCACCTGGCGCACCCCGCCCGCCAAGGACACGCTGCTTCTGGAACTCTGCTTTTTGCTCGAACCCTTGGCCGTCAAGGGCTCCGGGGTCGAACGCTGGCTGCCGCCGACGCTGATCCGGCAGGTGGTGGGCCCGCAGGGGCAGGACGTTACGGCCCAGTGGGAGCGCCGCAAGCTCGAGCCTTTGCTCAAGACGGCCGATGCCAACCGCCTCGTGATGGTCAAACGGCTGCCTCGCACGCTGATCGCGGGCCTGATCCAGCATGGCGAAGGCCGCGCTCGGGCGCTTGCGGTGCAGTTGCGCAAGGCCTCCGAGACCAAGGCGGCGGCATTCTTCACCGAAGAGACCAGCCGCCTCGTTCAGCTCAAGACCCGGATGGGTGAGAAAAAGAGCTCGGTCGCGCGCGAGAAAAAGGCCCTCGACACCTGGGAATCCCGCGTGACCGAGGGCCTCGAGAACTCCCGCCTGCGGCTCGACTCAGTTCGCCTGATTTTCTAGGACCAGGCGTGGTGGAATGCGCACTGCGTCGAGTGCGGCCGTTACGGTGCATCGTGGACGACGACGCGATGAATTCCGCTCGTAGGAGAAAGCGCCACTGTCTTCAAGGTCGCGAGCAGACCCGCGTGCGTGACGGACAGGATCGAAAAGGTGCCGTCATCGTAGTTGGTGACGAAGAGTGTTTTGCCATCGGGGGCGAAGCGGAGGCCCTCGGG
>DATJFU010000464.1:0-2792 GCA_035495495.1 Bdellovibrionota bacterium | reverse complement strand
GCAAAACCCCTTTGGATCGCCATCGCGGTGAGCTGGGGCATCGCTTTCTTTGAGTACTGCCTTCAGGTGCCCGCCAATAGAATTGGCTATCATTACCTTAACTTGACTCAGCTCAAGGTGCTCCAAGAGGTCATTACCCTCTGCGTGTTCTTTGTCTTTGCCACCCAGTACATGGACGTCCGGCCCAGCCTGGACTTTCTCTGGGCCGGACTCTGCCTGGTGGGGGCCGTGTTCTTTGTCTTCAGAAACCTCCCGACCCGGTAGGATTTGTTGACAAAATTAGTCAAATAATGGAAAGTCCCGAGCGGCATGCGTACCGCTGGGTGGCCGAACCACGTCGTCGCACTGGTGCTGATCTGCGCCGCGGCCGTGGCGCGCGCGGAGACCACACCGGGTGGAACTCTTTCGACCGGCGTCCCCGAAGGACCGAGCGGGCAGGTGGACCCTTCGTGGTGGGACGGCGCCCGCAACTCGATCTTTCTCTACTTTCAGAACTTTCGCCTCTTTGATGCCGACGCCGAGATCGACAGGGCCGTCGGCAGCCCTTGGGATCTCAAAGAGAGCACGGCGCTCAAGCTCAAACTGCTGCCGATCTACGTCAGGTACCCGATCTACTCGGCGCTCGCGGGCAACACGCCCCGCATGGAGCCCCTGATCCTCGAGCACCTCGTACCGAACGAGGGTGGAATTCCGGATGGCGTCTACGGCGTGCAGCAGGACCAGGCGGCCTCCCAAGAGGTCAAAGACCAGGTGGCGCGCACCCTCGGCAACACGCTCAGCTCCGACGAGATCATCGACTTTGCCGTCTACGCGCTCTCTCAGTATTCGTTTTTTCCGCAGGACGAGGCGGGGTGGAAAAAGCTCAAGCGCGCCATCGTCAACAGCGACGTCTACATCGCGGCCGCGGTCATCCTGGCCGGCGCTTACACCGACCAGGGTTCGCTCAACGAATCGGGCAATCTGGTCAACCTCAAGGCCGGCGGCTTCAAGCTCGGCTGGTACGGGTCGGTGCGCGACCTCGGAATCCACTTTCATCCCAAACTTCGCGCCGGTTTGAACGCGTCCATTCCGGGGCTCGAGATGTCCATGGGCATGTCCCACCACATCCACTCCGAACCCAACGAAGAGAAGACGGCCCTCGAGGTCGCGGTCCGCGAGAGCTGGCTCAACCGCTTTGCGCAGCCGGGCGGCTGGGACGTCTACGCCGAGGCGGGCTTCAGATACGTCACCGACAAAGGCGACGAGTACACGGGTCCGACGGCGCAGCTCCATACCGGCCTGCATGCCAGTAAACACGATATTTTTGGCCTAAAAGACGTGGATTTTCACGCTTCATCGACGCTCGACACGGACTTCTCGCGCAACCTCAGGCTCGCGCTCTCGCTCGCGGTCGAGGACACGGACATGGGTGTAGCGGGAATCCTTCAGGGTTCGAGCGTGACCGACCCGGTGACCGGCTCGACGACGTATCAGGCGGGATTCTTTCTCGCCGGCACGTTTGAGTCGGACAAGGCCCAAGCGGAATCCTGGATGCGCACCAAGGGGCGGGCCCTTCGTGACGAGATCGCCCAGCTTGAGCGGTACGGCGAGCGGGCGGATGCCCTCGGCGAGCGACTGGGCGCCTTTGGTACCGACCCGTCCGCGCGTTCGCGCGAGCGCGAGGATGTCCGCGCCCTCGGCGAGGCCCTGGCGGGCCAAGAAAGCTCCGCGATCCGCCTGGGCGCCCGCCTCGCGGACTACCTCGAGGCCAGAAAGGCCTATGCCCACGCGGCCAAGCTCAAAGGGTGGGACGACGAGAACCACGGCATCCTCGAGCCCGAAGAGCTGGTCGGCACGCGGGACATTTTCTATTCGCGCATGGCGGGCTTGGGTAACGCCATCCTCGCCGACGCCGAGGTGGCCAAGAGCCTCAACGAACGTTGGGACGCCCTGACGGAGGCCCTCAAGAACATGCCCGCCAACGGCGGCGGTCCCGGCACGCTCGCGTACCGCGCGACCGCGACCGAGCTCAACGACCTGGGTAACGCGCGCTACCAGCAGGCGCTGAAGGTGGGACATCTGACGTCGCTCTACCGCCAGCTGCGTGATGACGCCAAACGGGTCGACCGCGCCTCCAATCTGCATCCGTATCGCGATCCGGATCCGCTCGGGCCCGAAGCCCTACGCAGGGCCCAGCTCCTCGGCGCTCAGTGAGCGAGGGAGAGCCAGCCCCAGGTCAGTAGTCCGCAACGCGCGGACCAGAGCAGGGTCCTGAGCCACTGCGCCTGCGTGAGCGCCTGGAACGCGGGCCCGTCAAAACCGTCCTCGAGCTGGCGATGCTTGGGGGTCGCGGCGAGGCCGGTCGTCACCCAGATCAGGACGTTGAGACCCAGCGCGACCGCCGCCACGGTGTCGCCCACGGCCGAGGGCTCTTGCATCAACAGAGCCGCGCCGGTCCCCAATTCCACTGTCATGAGAAATCCAACGATGGGAGACGTGCGCTGTCTGTGACTGCGGTGGAGCTCGACAAAGACCTCGCGGGGGACCTCCCGGAGCAGCGGGTAGTGGCTCACGGCCACGCACCAGGCAAAGCCGCAGAGAAACCAGGTCAGACCGAGGTGGAGCAGCAGCAGGGCCATGATGCCCAAGAATAACATGAAGTTCTCAGCTCATTTTTTGGGGAAATCTTGCATGGGCGGAGGGAGCTATTGCACGGCTCGAGCCGCGAGACGCACCGCGTTGAGTTCTGTCGGTGGCCGTGAGAGGCACGGGTGTAGGGAATCTAGGGTACCGTTGGTGAATTGAAGGGGAGA
>DATJFU010000463.1:0-7452 GCA_035495495.1 Bdellovibrionota bacterium | reverse complement strand
TATCCCCGTGATGGCGTCGCACACGGGCTTCAGGGACCTGAGCTACGGCACCAAAATCCTGTACGAGAATCCGGGCGAGTACGAGGCCCTAGTGACCGAGAGGCCGTTTGGGGACCGCAAGCCCGGCGACTACGGCACCTCCGACACGGGCAAGACCCGCACGGACCGCAGCCGCACGCCGTACCAGCTCTCCCGCATCCGCGCCTTGGGTGGAATGGTGGGCATCGGCCTGGGCTCCTCCGGCGTCGGCGTCGAGTGGCGCCACCAGGTCGCGAGCGACTGCGACGGAACGACCAAGACCTTTGCCCAGGCCCTGCTCTACGCGACCGAGATGATGGGCGGAGAGGGCGTGACCTTTGGCACGGACGCGGGCGGTTTTGCGCCGATGTCGGCGCCCCGCTTCGGCGCCGACGCTTGCCCGGGCGCCCGCGGGGACGAAGAGCGCATGGCCGGTGGCCGCGTGCGGTCGCAGGCGCTCGCTCAGAAGAACGCGGTTCGCTACTCGTCGCCCCTGACGACCGTCGGCGACTGGCGCTTTGAGGCCTCGAGCAACCCCAAGGATGCCGCGTACACCAAGGACGAGGTCAAGGCATGGCTGGCCGTGGCCCGGGTCAAGACCGGGCAGGCCAGCAGCAGCTCGCTCGGTAAGGGCTCCCAGGTGGTGCTCGAGCGCTGGCAGGCGATGGAGGAGTCGAATTCCAACACGCCCCTCGAGCGGGTACGAGCCGGAAGCCGCGAATGGGACATCAACGTGGACGGCATGGCCCACTACGGGATGATCCCGGACTTTTTGCAGGATCTCGCCAACGTGCTCCGAGCGAGCCCCGCGGGCGACGCGCCTCTGGCCTCGGTGCTCACGAGCGCGGAGCGGTACCTGCGCATGTGGAGCACGATCGAGAGCCGCGCGGCGGCCATGGGACCCGCAATCTAGCCAGTTTTGCTCAGACCGGGGTTGCGCGTGGTCCCGGCATGCTGGGACCATGAGCAAAACCCCCTGGTCCAAGCGGATCCCGACGGCGTTGTGTGTTCTTCTTTCCTTGGCCCCGAGTGGTTCGGCCCTGGCCTACGGCCCCGGTGACTGCGCTCCGCCGTCGCCGCTCCCCCAGTCGCCGGTGGACCCCGCCCTGGGGCCCGCCATCGGTCAGTACCAGACCCAGGCCTGCCAGGAGGACCGCCAGCGGCTGACGGTCAGCTATCAGCGCCTGCATGACGGGCCCACGGGCCGGCTGGCGCGAGCCATCGACCAGGCCACGCGGGACATCGATCGCGAGTGGAAGCGCCACGAGAACCGCATCAAGCAGGTGGGCGGCCAGTTTGGGAGCATGCTCAGCGAGTTTCAGAAATCCTCCGCCGGCCTCGAGATCCGTGCCCGAGCCTATGACCTCGGCCTCGCCGACATGAAGCGCTCGGGCAATGCGCTCGCCAACGAGATCAACGCTCATGCCGATGGGCCTCTGCCTTCTTGTCCGCCGCTCACGGTTCAGCTCGACAACGGCTCCTACCGCACGGTCGAGCGCGTGCCGGATCTTCAGAACGGCCACCGCGACTGCGTCTGGAACGAGAAGGTGACCGAGAAGGTGAAAGGGGTGTGGAAGACGCACTACCGCATTCACCGCGACGAGCGCAGTACTCCCGCCGAGGACACGGTGGGCGTGCGCGTGAAGGTGGGCGCGGACGCCGTCCAGGGCGCCTATCTGCCCCGCCAGGGTGTCGCCCTGCCCATCTCTCAAGTGGTCGTGGCGAGCGATCGGTATGACCAGCCGTCGGATGTGCTCCCCTACGCCGAAGTGGACCCCGACTCCCACGGCTCCTGCGTCTTGGAAGGAGAGGGGAGAAGCCCCGTGGGTGGAATCGGCAGCGTGCTTCAGACCAGCCGGGACGGCACTTATGAGGACATCTGGAGAAACTGCGCCAAGGGATCGAGCACCCCCTACATGGGCTACTGCCAAAAATCCCTGATCGACGCCGAAGCCCACAAAAACTCCTGGGGTGACCCCGGGTTTCCGGAAGGCTTCTGGGGCAAGGACTGCTCGGGTTCGGCCCATCTTCTCAAGGCCCCCACGGTGGCGCTCGAGGAGTGCATCGCGGTCGCCGAGACGCAGACCAGCGAAGACACCTACTCGGACCACAACCAGCAGACTTTTGCGGTCTGCGTTCAGCGCGACGTGCTGAGCGGCGCGACGCGAATCACGGGGCGCGGCAACGATCCGGCGGTCGAGGATTTCAGAAACCGCTATTCGACGCTGGATCTCTACCTCGCGGATCACCTGGACGCGGCCTGCGGGGGAAAAAATCACCGAATGTGATAATCATGGGGCCCGGAGGTCCACCCCATGAAGATGCCCCTGTACGAGATGCTTCTTCGCCGCATCGACGGCACGCCCACCAGCCTCGCGGCTTTTGAAGGCAAGGTCCTCCTGATGGTCAACGTGGCGTCCGAGTGCGGATTGACGCCCCAGTACTCGGGCCTCGAGGAGCTCTACGAAAAGTATCGCGACCGTGGGTTCGAGGTCTTGGGCTTTCCGGCCAACGAGTTTGGCGCGCAGGAGCCGGGGACCAACGCGCAGATCCAGGAGTTTTGCCGCACCAAGTTCGGCGCGCGGTTTCCGATGTTCGAAAAGATCGTCGTGAAGGGCAAGGGCATCCACCCCCTCTACAAGTACCTCACCGAGACCAAGCCCGTCGCGCCGGGCAAGCCCGACATCACCTGGAACTTCGAGAAATTTCTGATCAACCGCAAGGGCGAGGTGGTCGAGCGGTTCTCCCCAAAGGTCGAACCCACCGACATCAGCGTCGTATCCGCGGTCGAACGCGAACTGACCGTCTGAGTCTCAGTTCTCGGGCTTGAACCGCAGAACCGTGTAGTAGATCTGCGAGCCGCCCGGGCTCAGCTGTCCCCAGATCCACGACCGAGCCGGATAGATCAGGGGCGAAGTGTAGTTGGCCACCAGGTAGGCGTCAGGGCCCAGTCTCAGGATCGACGGAAACGCCGTGTCGCCGTCGGAGGGCAGGTCCACGAGCGGAACGATGGCGCGGGTGTCGCGGTCGATCCGATACAGGGTCGTCCGTTTGGGACGCAGGCCGTACCAGGCCCAGAGAAAGAACTTACGGATCGAACGCGGCGCCCACTCCATTCCACGGTCAAAGGGGCCGCCCATGTCCCGGCGCGCGAGTAGGTAGAGATCGTTGCCGTGCCGGAACATGCGGGGCGAATCGTAGCGGTCCGGGGCGCTCCGCTCTGGAAACTCCCAGGCTCCCGGTGAGCCGGGCGCCGCCGTCACGAGCTGTGAGCCGAAGCCCGACGAGTCGCCGTCCTCGTTCCGTGTGATGCCCCAGAGGGTGCCGTCTTCCATGAACTCGACCGAGGCCTCGGAGTCGCCTCCGTGGTAGACCTCGCCGCGGCTGCCCGGCGCGGAAGACCAGTCCAGGCCATTGTCCGAGACCGAGAAGAAGAGCGAGATGCCCGCGTTGCCCTCGTAGTGATCGCCCAGGTAGGACGTGCGCCACGCGCGCCCGTCACGGATCTTGATGTCCCAGGTGATCTCCTTGGGTTCGCCCCAGGTCTCGAGACTGGTCCAGCCGCCGCCGGGCAAGCGCTCCATCCGCCACATGTACTGGGGCTCGAACTTGGCGCGGTCCTTACCGGCCTGAAAGAAACAGAAGATGAGGCGCCCGCCGATCACCGTGAGCAGGGGCTCGCGGACGTCGCTGTGGAGATCGACCGTGGCTTCGTAGTCCCACGTGAGGCCCCAGTCCGGCGAGGAGACGACGTACATCTTGACGTTGTTGGAGGCAAAATGGAGCGGCCCCGTTCGCCAAGCCATGAACAGGCGGCCTTCGTACCGGGCCAGGGCCACGTTGTTGTTGGACGCCATCGTCGGAGTCTGGGAGGGGAGGCGGCCCGAAGGAATGGTCCATTCCAGGTTCGAGAACTCCGGCTCGTAATGAACGCCCGGGTCCACGGCCGCGTTCAGGGCCTCCTCGGGTGCGATCCCCGCTGCGGGAATTTCTGCCACGGCGGCGTCGAGCGCATCGCGAAACGGAGCTTCAAATTGACCTGCGTGGGCAGAAGTCGCCACGCCTAGCAGAGCCAGGATCCAAAACGAACGCATCTATCCCCCTTTGGGCCCCCTTGGGCACACATGTACCTCGCAACCGCCGACAGGCTCGTGCGGGTCCCTTGTAGCCGCAAGAAATATTTGGAGAATAACGTTCACGCGCCGCTCCGTTGCTGGTCCCGTTCGGCGGGCCTAGAATGGAATCTCATCCCAAAGAAGGAGTTTTAGATGAAACGTTCCCTATTGGTTCTCATTGCCGCCCTGACCTTCGCCCCCGTGTTCGCGAACGCCGACGATGCCGCCAAGCCAGCCGGCAAGGGCGAAAAACCCTGCATGAAAGTCAAAGCGGCCTGTGAAGCCGCCGGTTTCAAGAAGGGCGGCCACAAGGACGGCAACAAAGGCCTCCACGTGGACTGCATGAAGAAGATCATGGGTGGCGAGAGCGTGGAGGGCGTGACCGTGAGCTCGTCCGACGTCGACGCCTGCAAGGCCAAGCGCGCCGCCCACCACAAGGGCTGAAGCTAGACCTGCTTCGATTTCTGAAGTTCGTCCAAGACGCCGCGGAGGGCTGCTTCCGCGGCGTCTTTGTTTAGACGGCCGTTGAAGCCATGGACCATCTCGGAGCGGGCAAAAACCCGCTCGAGCTTGCGGCTGACCTTCTTGAAGCCCAGGCCCGGCTGGGTGGCATCGATCTGCTTGATGAGAAAATCGAACTCCGCGGCGATGTCGCCCGCCTGGTCGATCAGCGAGAGCTCGAGCTGCTCCACGAACCCGTAGGTTTTGCCGTCGGGGGGAGTGAACTTGACCTCGACCTCGCCCTTCTTGCCCGCGAGGATATGCTTCACGGCGAAGTGAAACGTCGTGGTCATGACCTCGATGAGGTCCTCGACCGGATGCTGGGGCACGACCTTGAGCTGTAGATGCCCGTGGGCGGCGAGATCGTCACCGCGACCGTACAGAAGATAGAGACTGCCCGCGCGGTCGGTGACGGGTGCGTTGGCTTCGAGGGTGAACTTCCACCCCAAGCCCTCGGACAAGGCTCCCGGAGCGACCAAAGAACCCGACTCGGGCTTGAACTGCCCGACGGTCTTGAACGCGTCGGCGGCCTTGGCTTTGACTTTGCGGTCGGTGCCGTGCGCGAGGGTTACGCGCAGATCGCTTGCAGGGATGGGCTCAGGACCATGGTTGCGAACTTGGAGCGTCCCCACGACCGCCGTGCCCTGGCGCCAGCTCTCGCCATCCACCGCCAGCCGAAACTCCAGTGTCTTCTGAAAGAACGTGCCCTTCATTTCGGGTCGGGACGCTAACCGGTCGCAGACGCTGAAACAAGCGCATCCATCGGCGCCAGAGTTCGCCCACGCTCAGGGGGCTCCCAAACCGGCTGACCAAGAGGCCTCGGGGGTCCATCATCCCCTTCAGTATGGGAGAAAAAATACTGTCAATGCAATAGGTTAACGTATGACTCTATTTGTCTGTTATTATGGAACTTCGGGGGGACGTGCATGCGATTTCGGGGTTCCGGGTCCTGGGGTGTCGGATTTCTACTCCTATCTCTCGCCTGCGCCGCGCAGGCCGCGCCGTCCAAGCTTCCACCACGCAAGACGCTCGCCCAAGGCGTGACCAGCCACTTCATGGTCTTTGTCTTTGCCGAAGGTGAGAAACGTTGGGTGGAACTCAATCTGCCCGACCCCCGCTCCACCGAAGCCTTCAAGTCCGGCGATACCTGCAAGTTTGAGCTCGAGGAGTGGAGCACGCGGGGAACCGTTCGTTCGAACGTCCCGAGCGGGTTCGCGCGAGCCAAGTTTGACCAGTGCTCGGGAGCCGAGGGCCGCAGGATCGTGGGCGACGCCAAGGAGCTCGCCATCACGTTCTTGCCGCTCGGAGCCCAAGGGCAGCGGGGCTGGGTCAAGTTCGAGGGTGGAAAGGGGAGCAAGGGCCAGAAGACGGCGTACGTCCTCAAAGAGTCCCGCCTCGGGGGGGGACTCCAATGAAAACGCTGATCCGAATCGCGGCGGCCGCCGCAGCGGCCTCGATGTCGTTGAGCGCGATGGCGCAGGGCCCGTGTCCGCCGGGGGCCCGTCCCTCGCAGACCTCGCCGGTTGACCCTCTCCTGGGATGCTCCAACTACTTTCACAACGTGCGGCCCGACGCCGCGCCCGAAAACAGCTTTACCTGTCCGGCCACTGATCGCCTGCGGTTTCTTCCGCCGACGTATCCCGCTGGCGGCGTGTTCATCAGCTACGTGCCCGGCCACCGCGCCGGCATCATCCCCGATACCTATCCGCCCGAAGGCCTCATGGCCGAGAGCGATAACTCTTCTTTCATCACGCAGTTCGTGTCCGAGGTGCAGAGCGCCTCGCCTGGCACGCAGGTCAACATCGTGGTTTCGTCGACGGACCAGGCGGCCGCGACCGCGGCCCTGGCCAGCGTGACGTCAAACGCAGCCGTGCGGATCATGGTGATCCCGGAGCACCGGGAGCCCGATCCGGACAACCCCGGCCAGACCACCAACACCCAGGGCGTAAGCCGCTGGATGCAAGACATCATGGAGTTCGGCGTCCGCGACGGGCACCCGGCGATCATGGATCTGCCGGTTGAACCGGGCCGTGGCGGCGACACCCCGCGGGTGATCGCGGATCAATGCTCGGGGACCGACGGGCTCACCCACGCGCAGGCGTCGGGCGCTTACGTCAACCCGCCCGTGGACCCCGCGCACCCCGAGGACACGGGCCCCATGTCCCGGCTCTTTACGCGGACCGGCGTCGACATGGCCGGCTGCTCGGGCGACCTGATCGGCATCGGAACCAATCCTTCGGACACGGCCGCCCGCACGGCGGCGGAGGGCCGCTGGCCCGCGTGCGCCGAGGCGCACGTGACGGTAGCGACGGGGGACTTTCATGCCGTGGCTTCGGGCACAGCCGGTTCCGAGCAGATCTCCGCGATCGAGCAAGCCCGGCGAATGGGCGTCTATGCCCGCGCGCATGCGACGGGCGGGATGACCAACCTGGACTTCAGCACCGTGGATACCGGCTGCTGTAACGATTCCCGTCACCGCAGGCCGGATTACAGCTCGTCGGATTTTGGCGGCAACCTCGAGGGCATGCCCCTGGGGGTCGTGGCCGTCGGCGAGAAGATGAACCGGCATCTGCGCGACTACCTCGCGAGCGAGGGCAACGACGTCGTGCAGATCCAGGCCGCCGACTACCTGGCCGTGGGCCACGTCGACGAGCTCTTCAGCGTCGTGCCTGCCCCAGGCACGCCTCCTTGCAACTTTGCGCTTCTCCGTGCGAGCCCCGCCGAGGGCATCGCGGCGATGCGCGCGCAGCCGGGCACCACGCGCTTTGGTGACAATGAGGTCGAATGCCGTCCCCGCGTGGGCGCCCCCAACGCCATC
>DATJFU010000462.1:0-3187 GCA_035495495.1 Bdellovibrionota bacterium | reverse complement strand
AGCTTGTGGGTTTTGCTGTACATGCGGTTCTGAACGACGCCGATTTCGGTCTGGTCGCCCCTGGCCCAGTACTTCTCCTTGATCGAGTCCACCGCGACGGCGTCCGAGTCCTGCGGGGCCGCGCTTTGCTTGCCTGCGTCGGCGGCCATGAGCGGCGTCGGGATGAGGAGCGAGGCGATGAGGATGGTCCGGCGAAAGTTCATATATGTTACCTACCCAACGTCTTGAAGATGAACGGATAGGACACCGCCACCGTCACGCCGCCTTTGGGGTTGGGAAACTGCCAGTGTCCGAGTCTGCGCAGGATGCAGTCATCCAAGCGCGGGTCGTTGAGCGAGCTCGAGCCGACCGACGACCGGGTCACGGCGCCCTTGGAGCCGATGGCGAAGCTGATGATGAGCTTGCCCTCGACGTCGGGGCTGCGGATCAGGGCGGAGTCATAGCAGTACCGCACCTCGTTCATGTGCGCATGGATGACCTTGCCGACCTCGTCCTTGGAGAGGCCTTCTTCGACCTGGGCGCCGTCCGAATCGAGCGAGAGCGTGCCCGTGCCCTGGCCCGAGACGCCGGCGGCCGAGCCCTTGGCGTAGCCCTCTTTTCCACCCCCGCCGACGGCCGCCACGTTGACGGCGTTGTGTTGCGCCGCTTGGGCTTGGAGGTCGGGAGTGTTGGGGGCTGCCGCCGCGAACAGGCTTCTGGAGCCGGCCGTGTTGACGCCCGTGAAGGCGGACTGCGAGAGAAGGCGGGTCATGCCCGTCTTGAGCAGGCCCGAGATCGCGTTCTGCACGGCTTCGCTGTGCAGCGCCTGCGAGACCGCGCTGTCGGCGGCGGTCGTCGCCGTATCGCTGGCCGCGGTCATGGGCGCCGCGGGCGCCGCCTGCATGAGGACCTTGGCGAACTCCGGCGGGATGGGCTCCTCTTCGGTCTCGGGGGTGGGCGCGGGCCATACGAAGCAGATCAGCAAAAAGAGAAGCGCGGCGATGCCGGCCCCGGCAAGCGACTTCTGAAACGCCTTGAACTCGGGGTCCTGGGCGCCGGGCAGGGTCGCCGCGACGGCCTTGGGGGTCAAGATGGGGGCGAAGCGCCAGGTGTCGAGGCCCAAGGTGACGCTGAATTCGCCGAGGTCCGCGGCCACGATGCTCATGTCCTGGCCTGCGTGCAAGGTGCCGGACTTCTCGCCCCGCTCCCAATGCAGATCCTTGCGGGCTTTGAGCGTCGCCTCGCAATCGGCGCCGGACTTGACGGTGAACACCTCGCCGGCGCGGGTCGACGCGGTCCAAGACCCGGCGACGGTCTCCGTCTCGAGGATCCAGCCGCCACGGCAGTGAAACGCGCGCAGGTGGTTGCGGTCGCCCTGGCGGCTTCCGGTGATGAACTCCTCAAAGGCGGGCTTGGGGACCGACGGAATCCCGAGGGTGAGCTTGATCGTGCGGCCGCTCTCGGCCTTGAGCGAGTGCGACTTGCGCGATTTGAGCTCCGAGAAGGGGACGATGAGGGGAGCCTCGGTGACGACGACGCCCGGGGCGGCAGAGACGTCGCGGACGCGTACGCCCGCGGGAGTCATCTCGAGCACCCACGTAAACGGATGGCAGAGACCCATGGGGCCGTGATCGCATTCCCAGACGAGCGTCTGCGCCGGATCCGAGGCTCTCCGGCCCTGGATCGTGACGATCAGGCGTTCGGGGAGCCCAATATCCTGGGCCTTGCCGCGCGAGCGGGCGGCGCGACCGGCATTTGAGCGGCGGGTAGAAGTCGCCGTCGAGACACTCGTGCTCACTGATGCCACCTCGCATCCCGGCGCGACTCCTCGGTCTCCTCGCGAAACGAGGGACGCTTGCGGTAGAGGTGCGCGCGCTTCTTGCGGTTCTTCTCGGAGAGCTGGCTCAACGAATCGTAGGGTTTCTTGTTCACGCCCTCGACGAGGTCCTCTTCAAAGTCGATGACCTTGCCCCGGCCGCCGTCGGCGTATGCCACCATCTTGAACATGAGGGCGCCGCCGACCGCCATCCCTAGCAGCGCGGCGGCTTGGAGTGGGGCGATCAAAACGTGAAAAAGCTTTGGGGTTCTCATAGGATGGTCCCTTTAAAGTTAATTATAATTAAGAAAGTTAAAAAAAGGAAATAATTAGTAAACACCTGTAATTACAGGTGTTTAATTGATTCAGGGATGAGAAAAGCTCCTACGGAGCGGCGGTCAGATCGGGCCCCCGGCCAAAGCCGAGGCGGCGGCGCATTCCACCCGAGGCGGCGGCACCCGACGTCGGGGCATGCAGGCGCTTTTCGAGCGTCCGGGCGAGCCGCACAAAGGGCAGGCCCAGGAGCAGGTAGACCATGGCGACCAGCAGACCGGTGCCCATGAAGTCAAAGTACGTCGACGCGAGCTGCCCGTAGATCTTGGTGAGTTCCACCATGGTGATCACGGACACGAGCGACGAGTCCTTGAGGAGCGCGATGAAGTCGTTGGTGATGGGTGGAATGGCGGTTCTCAGCGCCTGCGGCAGCAGCACGTAGCGCAGGGTCTGCCAGGTGCCCATGCCGAGGGCGTGGGCCGCCTCGGTCTGGCCCTTGGGGATACCCTGGATTCCACCGCGGTAGTTCTCGGCCTCGCACGCGGCGTAGTTCAGGCCGAGGCCCAAGACCGCGGCCACGAAGGGCGTGAACTTGATGCCGATATGGGGGAGCGCGTAGAAGATGAAGAAGAGCTGGATCAGGAGCGGAGTCCCGCGGATCGCCTCGATGTACATCACCGAGAGCCACGGCAGGGGCTTTGGGCCGTAGAGGCGGGCCAGGCAGAGCATGAGACCCCAGACCACGGCGAGGACCATGCCCAGAACGGAGAGTTCGAGGGTCGTTAGGGCGCCTTTGCCCAGGATCGGGAGAAAGCTCCAGTAGAGCTTTACGCGGTCCTGCCAGGTGCGGGCCTTGCCCGTGTTGGCCAGGTAGTACTGGTACATGGCGGGAGCGGAGCGCGTGGGTGAGGGGTCCTGAAAGAACGACGCCATGAGCGGGTTCCAAAGGTTCCACCGGTCGTAAATGTCGCGCAGCTCGCCGGACTTGCGCATCTCTTTCAGGGCCGCGTTGACCTGGGCCATGAGGTCCGTGTCGGTCTTGCGGATGCCGATGCCGTAGAGCACCTCGCCGATGGGAGCGCCCACCAGTTTCAACGAAGAGTCCGGAGCCGCGTAGTA
>DATJFU010000461.1:0-3918 GCA_035495495.1 Bdellovibrionota bacterium | reverse complement strand
TGCTTCACGCCGAGCGAGGATTCCCAGTAAGCGCGGCCATGGCCCGAGGCGCGGATCCCGAGCTGCACGAGTCGCTGCCCGCGGCCCAGGAGCTCGTTGGCGTGGTACGCCCAGGTGGCAAAGCAGTACCGGACGCCCAGGCGCTCCTGGAGCAGGTCCGTGTGAGCATCAAAATGCACGATGCCCACGTCCTTGTTCTTTGCTTTACCCTCTCCCAAGATCGCCGCGAGAGCGGGCCAGGTCACCGTGTGGTCGCCCCCCAGGAGCAGCACCCTGAGCTCGGGGTTGAGCTGCCTCAAGATCGTGTACACGCGCTCGGCCATCGAAAGCGGCGAGACGGGCAGACGAGAGACCTTGGCGCGCATCGAAGGCGGCGCGCTCGCGAACACGGCCTTGCGGGCCCGGGTCAGGAGGGACGCCGAGTGCATCTCGTCGTCCATGAGCTGCGGAACCGAAAACACGTCGCCGAGTTCAAAGGCGGGCGCGCTGCTCCAGCGGGCGCGGATGCCCTCGGGTCCGTGGGCGGCGCCGCGCGAGATGCCGGCGCCCGTGTCGGGGGGGATGGCCAGGATCGCGACCGCGTTCTTGCCCTTGA
The DNA here is from genome assembly GCA_035495495.1 of Bdellovibrionota bacterium. GTDB lineage: Bacteria > Bdellovibrionota > UBA1018 > UBA1018 > JADZFF01 > JADZFF01. Next base: position 3,323 of record DATJFU010000461.1, on the reverse strand, counting down.
GTTCGACCACGCCCTCGAGGTGCTGACGCCAAGACCGGCCCAGGTCCCTGCTGCCGCGAAGGTACTTTGCGGTGAAGGCCTCGGCCTCCCTCAGCCCCGTCGAGACGGCGTGAATTCCGCGGCCCGGGGGCCGCAGATAAAGAGAGAGTTCGTCGAGGAGGGTCGAGGTGCGCGAGGCCATTTTTAACGTTCTCCCACGGTGGGGCCCCGATTTCCACTGCCTGGGCCCTAGACGCCGTCCAATGGTTAACATGTGTCACCGCGGGTGTGGCCGCGGGACTGGGCGTGCCCATTGGCAAATCCTGAGCTGGCACGGGGTCCGCCAAATGCATCAAATAGGGGCTCGGGGGTACGTGCGTGCGGGGGTCCATCCTAAAATCCCTATTGATCGGGGTCCTGGCCGGTCCGGCCTGCGTGGGCGAGGGCTTTCCTTCGTACAATGGCCCGACCGAGCCCGTGCACTACACGTCCGCACCCCTCGCCGCAGGGGTGAGCAACGGTCAGGGCTGCCCCATCGGCGCCCTCACGGTCGAATTCGACTCGACCGGTGTCGGCGATGTCCGGAGCGGCGCCTACACCTTTGTGCTCACCATGAACGGGCTCGAGAGCAAGACCATCGTTTGCAATCTCGGCATCGCGTTGGGCGGCGCGGCCATGTCCTGCGACAAGTCCCTGCCCGGAACTTGGGCCATTTCGCCCAACGCCATCGACGCAGGGTACATAGCCGCGAGCTTGGACGGTACCCGCCACGCCGCGTTTTGGATCTCCTTTAGAAACTACTTTTGGGATCAGGTTCAGGTGCAGCTCCTCAAGAGCGGCGCCGAACTGGGCGCGGTCGTGGTCAACCAGCCCTCCGACCTGGACCGCAACCGCTGCAGGCTCGTGACCCTCACGAGTTCCGCCCAAGGGGTGTTTCAGCCCCCCTTGTAGGTCGTCTCCGTTTGGGCCAAGATGCCCTCCATGACGCAGGTACACTCCGCTTCGAGTTTTCTCCCCGCCATCCGCCTTTCCCGCGCCGCCGATTGGAAAGCGGCCGAGGGCCTGGGCGTTCTCATCTACTTCAGCGACGACCAGGGTGCTGCCTTTAGGCGCGCGGTCCAGGGCTTTGACCCGGCCCTGGCTTCGGCGCTCGAGAAAGAGCTCGAGCTCGACGCATTGAAGGGTGGAATGGGTGACGGCGCCTGGTTCCAGGCCGGTGGCCGCACGTACTACGTGGCTTCATTGGGCGCGACCTCGCGCCGCGACCCCGCCGGCGTGAGGGTGGGGGTCGAACGCGTGCTCCGCGTCGCCTACGGACGCAAGCCCAAGAACGTGGCCCTATACCTCGACGGCGCGACGCCCGCTGAGCTCCGGATCGCAGCCGAGGCCGCGGTCGTCGCGGGTTACCGCTACGACACGACCAAGAGCGAGCGCTCCGCCCGCGAAGAACGCACGGTCACGATCGTCGGTCGCGGACTCGAAGAAAAAGATCTGACCGACGCCCACGCCACGGGACTCGGCACCTGCTTCGCGCGCGAGCTCGCGATCCTGCCGGCGAGCCACGCTTATCCCACCGCCGTCGTCCAGATGGTCAAGGAGTGGTCCAAGGGCCTGCCCCTCGAGATCAAGGCCCTGAACCGCGAGGAATGCCGCGCGAGAGGCCTCGGAAGCTTTCTTTCCGTGGCGGCGGGCTCGGCAAACGAGCCCCAGATGCTCATCATCCACCACAAGCCCAAAGGGGCGCCCTCCGGCAAGCGCCTCGGTTTTGTCGGCAAGGGCGTGATCTTTGATACCGGCGGCTACAACCTCAAGGTCGGGGCCTACAAGGACCTGATCGACATGAAGGCCGACATGGGGGGCGCCGCCGCCGTCTGCGGGGCCATGATGACGGTGGCTAAGCTCAACCTACCCATCGAGGTCGTCGGCGTCTGCGGCCTGACCGACAACATGATCTCGGGCACCGCCACCCATCCCGGCGACGTGGTCAAGGCCATGACCGGCAAGACGATCGAGATCCAGAACACCGACGCCGAAGGTAGGCTCGTGCTCGCCGACGCCGTCGCGGTGGCCAAAGCCGAGGGCGCGACCCACATCGTGGACGTGGCGACCTTGACCGCCGCCTGCGCGATCGCGCTCGGCGGTTATTTCACCGGCCTCATGAGCAACGACAAATCCTGGTCGGCGCAGGTGGCCGCCACCTGCAACGCCAACGGCGAGCCGGTCTGGGAGCTGCCGCTCTATTACCGCCACCTCGACGAGCTCAAGAGCGACGTCGCCGATCTCAGCAACATGGGCAAGGGCCGCGAGGGCGGGGCGATGCTCGCCGCCACCTTCATCCGCCAGTTCGTGGGTGACACGCCTTGGGTGCACCTCGACATCGCCGGGAGCGGCAACATCTTTGGCGACACGGGCGTGCACGGCACGGCTCGCTACTCGGGCGTGATGGCCTCGTCGCTCGTTCGCGTGGCCCAGAGCGCGGCTTCGAGGTAGGAACGGCGCCATGGCCCACGACGGACGCGCGCCCCGGTGGCTCTCTTGGCTCGAACGCCGGGTGGGGTGGCTCGCCATTCCACAGCTGGGCATCTTGCTTGTGACCCTGCAGGCGCTGGGGTTTTTGATGATCCTGGCGTCGCCGAACTACTACTTTCTCCTGGCGCTCGAGCCGCACGCGGTGATGGCGGGGCAGGTGTGGCGGGTGGTGACGTTTCTCTCGCTGCCGCTCACGACGTCGCCCCTCTGGCTCATCTTCACGCTCTGGTTCATGTACTTTGTCGTCAACACGCTCGAGGCCGAGTGGGGCGCGTTTCGGGCCACGTTTTACGTGCTCGTCTCGGTCGTGGTCACGGTCGCGTACTCGTTCGCCACGGGTTACCCCGTCACCGACATCTCGCATTTTGAGTCCTCGCTCTTTTTGGCCGCTGCCGCGCTGTACCCCGAGTACGAGGTGAGCCTGTTCATGATCCTGCCCATCAAGATGAAGTGGCTCGCGCTCCTGGGCGTGGGGTTCTTGGGCATGGAGCTGTGGAATGGCGATTGGGGAACCCGCGGGCTCCTCGCGGCGACGTACTCCAACTACCTGATTTTCTTTGGTCCTTTGCACCTCGACCAGATCAAGAGCGCCATTCGCCGGCGCAGAAATCGCGGAAGATTTGGGCGCTGAAACTCAAGCCTGATCGGGAGTGTCTTCACTGACCTTCCACCCCCGATTCTGTCCTGCCCCAATAGTTGATCAAAATGGTCATAAGAAGCTAGAATGTAAGGAAGACCTCCGGTTTGGGCTTCAGGGTCCAGGCACGGGGTCCCTGGTGATTTATGCGGGACGTTTTGCGGCACCGAAACAGACT
>DATJFU010000460.1:0-2817 GCA_035495495.1 Bdellovibrionota bacterium | reverse complement strand
GGAGATCGCCCACATCGCCCGCCTGGGTGAGGAGATCGCGGTCAAGGGCGGCCATGCCGACAAGCGCAGCCAGATCCGCAAGTGCGTGGGCAGCCTCTGGGACGCGCTCACCACCGTTAAGTACCTGCTCGAGCACCACGGCGAGCAGACCGGCGAGGAGCACGACATCCTCGTCAACCGGCTCGAAGCCACTTTGCGTGCCTTTGGCGGTGCTCGCCAGCAGGTCAACGCCGATGAGATCGAAGCCCTTCTCCGCGGCAAGAAGAACTGAAGCGCACAACGCAACGATTGGTTGCGTTTGAGCCGTCAAGAGGGCTTGTGATCGCCTGAAGGCAACGATCTGTTGCGTTCGCGACACAGGGTGGAATTGGCGGCCTGCCTAAATCTTGGGCGGCCGCACCCACTGATATTCTTGCCCGCCTGGGTTTTATGGGGGGCCGGCGCTTTGGCTGCGCGGCACCGCCCTTGCTCATGAAGCGACCCATGGGAAAGCGTATCTTCATCCTTTTCATGGCATTGGCATCCACCTTCGCGGCCCGTCCGGCCCTGGCCAACGACATCTACTGTTGGGCCGTCGATGCGGGTGAGAACTACGAGTACCGCTCGAGCGCGAGCTGGACCCTCTACGGCGCCCGCCGCGAAGCGCTCAAGAACTGTTACGCCGACGGCTGGAACCTCTGCATGGTGAGTGAGTGCGAGGAGTGCGGGAGCGAACTCTGCTGGCGCATCAGCTCGGTGGCCCTGAACGACCCGCCCCCGGGTGGCACCGGCGAGGCCATCGCCCTGGGTAACCCCCAGCAGAACGCGTCGGACGCCCGCGAGTCGGTGCCTTGGGAGAGCCTGCCCGCGACTCCGGCCCCCGTGCACGGCGATTCAGGCCAAGCCGCGATCTAGAAACAGCCGCCGGGCCCCAGGACCCGATAGAGATATAGACTAAATTAGTCTAGCATTAATTCAGTGAAGCTAAAGCTGCGATCCGACCTTCTGAATCCGCGTCGATTCGGGGGCGCCGTGGAGCTCGGCCTCAAGCAGGATGCTCCCGCGCTGGGGGGCGGCGTCCTTGCTGGGGACGCCCATGCGGCAGCGGCGTTTGCCGTCCTGGCCGCAAACAAAGAACTCGGCGTCGCGGCCCTCGAAGTGCGTGGGGCTGACGAGGCGATAGGTGGTGGGCGAGGGCCACTCGCCCAAGGAAGGCAGAAGTTCTCGTCGGTCCCGCCGCGTGCGCGCCACCACGAGATAGCTGAAGGGCAGGTTCTTGCGGTCCAGGCCCGAGAACTCGTCGAGCTTGCGGAGGTAGGGGGGGCGCCACCAGTCCACCTGCTCGTGGCACCAGTCACCCTCTTTGGCCAAAGCCCCGCAGGGTTGGTGGCCCAGGCACGGGAGAAGGATTTTGAACGGCGAGCGGCGGTCGCCCGACCAGCGCTCCAAGAGCGCCTTGCGCACCTCGAGGAGGCGGCGCGACTGCAGCTGCAGCGCGGGCTCGACGAGGATCGCGAGGCCGTCGTCCTCGAGGTGCCGCTCCCAGCTCTCGGACAGGGCTTGAGCCAGCTCGGCGGGGCTGCCTTCCATCTCGTTCAAAAAGAAGCTCGAGACCCAGAGGTGGAATCGGGGCGCACGCCGATTGAGGAGCCCCTCCTCGCGGTCGATCGTGTGGTGATGCCCGCGGGCGGTCCAGCCCGGGAGGTCAAAGAGATTGAAGCATTCGGAGGCCCAGCGCTCGCCGAGCTTCATGACCGAGAGGTCCCGCTCGATCAGGGACCACTCGCCCTGGGGGGGCAACCTCAAGGGCGCGATGCCCTCCGCCGCCGCGATGCCCGTGGCGCCGGCTGCGGGCCCGGCCCCGAGTTCCACCGCCCTGAAGGATCCCTCAAAGGACGTAAACCTGAAGCCCAGCCGGTGCAGCTCGGTCCAGACCGAGGCTACACGAAATTGGTTGGGGGGCATGAAGCCCAGGAAGTAGGCGAGTCGGAGGTTCTTGGCGTTGCCCGAGGTGTGGCGCCAGTAGTTGCGGTCGCCGGGCTCCCCGTCGGTCCGCCGGTTAAAGAGCTGGGACAGGGTCTTGATGTGCGGCACCACCGACCGGGCCAAAAAGCGCCGCGAGGCCAGCTCCTCGACCGACGAAAGCAGTCCCTCGTCCACGGCAGTCCGGGTCAGGCGCTCGGAGTAGGCCACGCCAAATCGGTCGGTGAGTGCCTGGGGCACGCGCATGGACCCCGTTGTACACGTCGGCCCTGGAGAGTGGTACCCTGGATTCCCGATGAGACAGGACCTTGCCAAGAATCAGGGCGAGGGGCGCCCCCGCGCCCTGGTGCTCGGCCCCCTGGGGGTCGCGCGCCGGATCGCCGCCGACCTCGAGGCCGAGGGCTACCAGTCCCTTCTGCCCCAGGACGTGGGGTGGGAAGTCCCCCTGCCCACGTCGGCTGGGGCGGAGGGTAAACTCCGCGAGGCCCTGGCCTCGTTCGCCGAAACCCCCGGCGGCCATGTCCACCCGGGAGTCGATCCGTGGGCCGACCGCCCCGAGCTCTCGCGCATCGGACAGGAGCTCGGTCTCACGGTGGTGATGCCGCCCCCCAAGGTCGTGAGTCTCTTTGCCAACAAGCTGAGCCTGCTCGCCGAGGCGGACCGGGCCGCCGTGCCCCACCTGGTCCTCGGCTTTGAGCCCGTGCAGAGCCTGCGGGAGACCGAGGCTCTCATGGATACCTTGCCCTCCGAGGCACCCGTGGTGCTGAAGGCCCTCCGCGGTGGCGTGGGCGGCGTGGGTGTTCGGGTCATCCACGACTTTGACGAGCTCCGCGTGGCGCTGCCCCGTTGGCAGGA
>DATJFU010000459.1:0-7899 GCA_035495495.1 Bdellovibrionota bacterium | reverse complement strand
TGAGGACGCGCTCCGCGCGTCCGGTAGACACTAGCGGTCGAACTGCACGACGGTGGCTCCGGCGCCGCCCTGGCCGGGCCCACCCTCACGGTAGCCCCCGACGTACGAAAGGCCCTTTAGCAGCTTCCACGCCCCGTCCTTGAGGGCGCCGGTACCCATGCCGTGGATGATGGTCACCTCGCGCACCCCGGCGGTGAAGGCGCGGTCGAGATAGGCCTCGAGTTCGACCATGGCCTCTTCATAGCGCTTGCCCCTGAGGTCGAGGCTCGTGCTGACCGTGTCGGCGGCCTCGAAGTGGGCGGCCGCGGGGCGGTTCTTCTTGACGGGCGCCTTGCCCAGGTCGGCGCCGCCAGGTAGACGCGCGGCCTCTGCGGGATCGAGGGCTTCGACGTCCTTGAGGTCGAGGAGCATGCACATGCGTGATTTTTCGCGGGTGAGGGGCAGGCCCATGGCCACCTTGACCTTCTTGCCCTGGAGCTCGATCACCACGCCCATGGTCTTGAACTTGGCGACGCGTACGGCGCTGCCCTCTTGAATGCTCGGGCCGTCGTCGGCCAGCGCCCCCACGGACCGATCGACGGTCTCAGCGAGCTCGGGCACCTCTTCGCGGGCGGCATCCCCGACCTGGTTCAAGGCGCGGGTGAGCTGCGCGTTGATCTCGCGGCGGCCTTCGTCGATTTCGCGGTGTGAGCCCGTGGACTGGAGGGCGCGCACGCGGTCGCGGACGCCTTCTTGGGCTTGCGCCAGGATCTGGCGGATCTTCTTCTGCGCGGCCTCGAGGCTCTCGGACATGGCCTGGGACGCCTTCTCGCGCCACTGGTCCCGGAGTTTCTCTGCCTCGGCCTGGCGGCACTCGGCTTCGGCCCGCGCGCGCGACGCGGCGGCCAGATCCGCTTCGAGGCGGGCCACCATGGCCTCAAATGCCGCGTGCTGGCCGCTCAGGTATCCGCGGGCCCGCTTGAGGATTTCGACGGGGAGGCCCAGCCGCTCGGCGGTCTCCAAGGCCCGCGAGCGGCCCGGCACGCCCGTGACCATGCGGTAGGTGGGCGACAGGCGCTTTTCGTCAAAGGCCATGCTGGCGTTGACCACGCGGGTGTCCGCCATGGCCAGGGCCTTGAGGTGGGGGTCGTGGGTCGTGGCCACGAGGAGCAGGCGCGCCCGTGAGTCGCCCGGGCCCGCCGAAGCCTGGGCCATCCCCTCGGCCCGCTCCACCAGGGTCTCGACAAAGGCGCGGCCCAGGGCTGCGCCCTCTTCGGGGTCCGTGGCGGAGTTGAGCTCGTCGATGAGCACGAGGCTGTGGGGCGTGAGTCCCTCGATGATCTCTTTGAACCGGAGGACGTGGCCCGAGAAGCTCGACAGGTGCTGCTCGATGGACTGGGGGTCGCCCATGTCCATGAACACGCGGTCGTAAAAAGGTACCGAAGCGCGTCCCGCCGACGGAAACGCGTAGCCCGTCCGCGCGCAAAGCGCGGCCAAACCCAGGGTCTTGAGGAGCACCGTCTTTCCACCCGTGTTCGGACCCGAGAGCAAGAGCATGCGGGCGCCCTCGCCGATCTCGAGGTCGTTGCGGATGATCTGCTCGGGCGCCAGGGCCCAAAAGAGAAGCGGGTGAGCGGTGCCGTCGAGCCTGACCGCGGGTTCTTCGGTCACCTCGAGCGGGCGCCCGCCGTAGTGCGAAGCGAGACGGGCGCGGGCCTGCACGGCGTCCCAATAGGCCAGGATGTCCACGCCCTCAAACAGCCCCTCGACGTGGGGCCGGACGGCGTCGGCCATCTCTTCGAGAATCCGGTACACCTCCTGGGCATACTCGTTTCGGGCCTGATCGAGGCGCCGGTTCAGGTCCTCGACCTCGCGGGGCTCCATGAACGCCGTCTTCTGGCTCACCGAGGTCTCGACGATCTTGCCGTCCACGCGGGACTGGGACGAGATCTTTACGGCCAGGACGTACCGGTCCTCGCGGCGGTCCGTGTAGTCCTCCTGGAGCACGCCGGCGTCGCGGTACTTTTGCCGCGCCTTCTCGAGCGCGTCAGCGATGTGGATCTTGAGCTCGCCCACTTGGGCCAGGAGCTCGCGGAGCTTGGGCGACGCCCGTTCGGAGATCTCGCCCGAGGCGGTCAAGACCCGCTCCAGGATCCTGAGGGGCTCGCGGGGGTCGGGCAGGTCACCGATGTCCCTCACGAGGAGGGTGCTCCCGGTCAGCTCCTCGCGCGGGGTCGACGACCAGGCATCGACGGCCTGGAGCCAGCGCCTCACCTCGACCCACTGCGCGAGCTCGAGCACCGCCCCCTTGTCGAGGGCCTCGAGAAAATCCCGGGGGTCTTCGAGGTCCCGGAGAGGCCCCCAGAGCTCCTCCCGGTCCAGGAGAGCCAGGATTTCTTTGGTCTCGTTCTGAAGGCCCCGGGCCAGGGCGGGCGACGCGGCCCATTCGGCGGGGTCCAGGGCGTCATCGACGTACTGCTTGCCCACGGCGCTCCGCGCCCTCTCGCGGGCCAAACCCACGAAGCGCGGCCATTCGAGTGAGCTTAAGGCGGCGTCCATCACGCCCTCCCTTATAACCGGAGCGGGCTGGCCGGGCAAAATCTGCCGTTTTGACAGGGATCGGCGCGAAACCTCAGACTTATGGATGAGGATGATGCACCCAGAATCAGAAGTGATGAAGGAGTGGGAGGCGGACACGGACGCCTACGCGGTGGAACCCGTTCGCCCCGCGCATTCGGGCGTACCCGCGCAGCCGGGTGGAGCCTGGAACGCGCTCGCCGCCATGGACGCCATGAACGACGCCATGATGCCCCCCATGCCCCTGCCGGCCGGCGGCTCCGCGGGCCTGGGCGCCGTGCGAAATCAGATGGAATCCATTCTCTTCACGGCCGACCGCCTCGAGCGCGCCCTGGCCGAAGAAAAGTTCAAAAATCACCGCCTCGCGACCCGGATCGCGCAGATCGCCCGGGAGTACGACATCAAGGCCTCCGAGCAGGGCGAAAAGCGCGAGAACCTCCTGCGCGAGAACGCCGACCTCAAGGCTTCGATCGAAGCCCACAAGGTTCGCAACGAGGACCTGGCGGCCCAGCTCCGGTCCGTCGACGAAGAACTCCGCAAGCTCAAGCCCCTGGCCTCCTCGTACCCCAAGGCCGCGAAAGCGGCCAACGAGCTCCAAGAAAAGTGCAATCGGGTCGAACGCGAGCTCAAAAAAGTTTCGGGTGATCAGGACGACATGTCCCGACGCCTGGTCGAACTGCAGTCCGAGAACCAGGGGCTGAACGAAAAACTGAACCGCGAGACCCACCGCAGGCTCGCGGCCGAGGATTCGCTCAGGGACATCCGCGACAGCGCCCAGTCCCTCATGCGCATGCACGAGGAGTTTCGCTCGACCACCGGCAGGATCACCCATGAGGTGCAGGTCCTCCGCGACCGCGTCGAGAAGCTGGGCGAGATGGGGGCCGAGGCCGCCCACGAGGCCCGCACCGCGGTGCAGGTCTCCGAGGCCGTGCGCTTTCAGGTCGAACGTTATCTGACCGAGATCCGCGGCCAGGTCGACCGCGTCGCCGTTCAGATCGCCGAAGTCCGCCCCGCCCTCGCCCAGGTCCAGACCAGCTCGGCCGAATCGCGTGAGCGGGCCGTCGCCTTTGAAGCCGGCTTGCGCGAAAAGGTAGAAGGTCAGCTCAAGGCGGTCAAAGAGGGCTACGAGATCCTGGCCCGCCAGCTCGACGAGGGCGAACGCCGCGTCCGTGAGCACCACGAGCGCCTGGACGCCGCCGACGATGCCCTCCGCACCCTCAAGCCTTTTGTCGCCCGGGCGGACGGCAGCCGTGAGGAGACGGCAAAGACCCTGTCGGACCTCCAGAAGGATCTCCACGAGCGATACGACCGCCTGAATTCGCTCATCTCGCTCAAGGCCCAGTCGTTTGAGACCCGGATGGGTTCCCTCTACGCATCAAAGGAACCCACCCAAGACACTCTCAAACGCCTCATCTCGGACGTGGCCGAGCTCCGCGCCGAGAACGCGGCCCTGAAGGCCCGCCTCGATCAGTCTGAAACGAAATAGCGCGCGCGGGGCGGCCGCCCGGCCCGGGTCCACCGTCCGGACCCCCACTTCCACCCCGCCCCTCCCCTCGCTTCGGCCACCTTCAGCAAGTCGGCTGACATTTCCGACTTTCGGACCCGACGAATCCGGAGATCGGCCTCCGCTGGCGCACTGTCAGTCCCGAGAGTGCCTGACCGGGCCCGCAAGCAGCCGGACCTAGGGCCCGAGGGAATGGGCGCAAGGTGGAATGTCGGTTTTCCACCCCCCTTTGTCAGCTGAGCTGCTGAAGGTGGCCGAAGCGATGAGGGGAGAGTGCGCGGCCGGAGCCCGGAACTAGGACCTGCCCCGGCGCGCGTCTCCTTAGTCGATGAACGCCCAGAGCAGACGCCGGCTCGTGGCATCCATCTCCGACGGATCCCGGATCAGATAGAGATCGCCCGCCACGTCCTGCACGGTGAGTCCACCGCCCGGCACCTTGCGGGGCCAGTCCGTGTCCCGCGTCTGAAACACGCGGGGACCCTGCCGGGTCTCCACGCGCCAGATGCGGATCTCGGTTTCTTCTTCGACTTCCATCACCCGGACGATCTCCAGCACCAGGCCGCCCTCGGAGAGCGCCCGTTCGAGCGCCGCCCGCGAGGCTCCGTCCAGAGCCGCCGGATCCCAGATGAGGGCCCGCTCCTTACCGTCCGCGCCCCGGAGGGACACGGCCCGGTCCCGCTCACTCCACGGAAAACACCGCACGGGTTGCACGGCTTCAGGGGCGCCGGGAGCCGACGAGCCGCCCGCCTGATCTCCGAGCTTCCACAGCATGAGCTGTCCATCGTCTCGTATCGCTAATCTTGGAGCTGGTGGCGCGCCCGTCCCCGCAGGGAGGGGGGTTGCCCCCCCTCCCTGCTTCTGGAACGGAAGCACCTCCGCTTCCGCTACTGACTGAATCACTGGATCACCTCCTTTCTGGCAGCACCGTGCTGCAGCTCGAACAACTCTCGATACAGGCCGCCCGGACGCGCCAGGAGCTCGCCGTGCGTGCCGGCCTCGACGATGCGCCCGTCGCGGATCGCAAAGATGCGGTCCGCCCGGGCCAAGGTCGAAAGGCGGTGCGCGATGGCGAACACCGTGCGCCCCTGGACGAGCCGGTCCAGTGCCTCCTGGATCCGACGTTCCGTCTCCGTGTCCACCGCGCTCGTGGCCTCATCCAGGATCAAGATCCTGGGGTCATGGAGGATCGCGCGCGCGATGGACACCCTCTGCCTCTCACCGCCGGAGAGGGTGTGACCCCTCTCCCCCACGACCGTGTCGTAGCCGTGGGGAAGCCGGCAGATGAAGTCGTGGGCGTGGGCCGCCCGCGCGGCCTCGACCACCTGATCCAGGGACGCCTCCGGTTTGGCGTACCGGAGGTTGTCCAGGATCGTGCCGTGGAACAGGTACGGATCCTGAAGCACCATGCCCACGTGACGGCGGAGGGCTCGGGCGTCGTACCGATGGCTTTCGACGCCATCGATGACGATTCGGCCCGAGCTGGGCTCGTGGAACCGGGCGATGAGGTTCACGAGGGTGCTCTTGCCGCCCCCCGATGGCCCCACGAGCCCGATCATCTCGCCCGGTCTCACCGCAAACGACACGTCCCTGAGCACGGGCCGGATGCCGTCGTAGGTAAAAGCCACGGACTCGAATTCCACCTCCCCGCGGATGACCGTCGGCCGGATGGCCCCGGGTCCCCCGGTTTTCTCGGGCACCGTGTCCAGGATCTCGAAGATCCGGTGGGCGGAGCTCGCGGCCCGGTTCAGCATGCGCGACATCTGCCCGATCACCTCGAGGGGTTGGGAAAACATCGTCATGTACAGAACAAAGGACACGAACCGGCCCAACGGCAGAGCCGGCTCCGCCGCGCCCAAGAGGCGCGGCAGCGCCAAAGCCCAAACTCCGAGGACGGTCGCGTGGACTCCCAGCATCAGGAGAGGCCAGAATCCCGCCCAGTGGCGGTGAACCCGGTTGAACTCCGTCATGGCGTCGCGGTTTCTGGTTTGAAACCTGCGGCGCTCAAACGTCTCCTTGCTGAAGGCCTTGACCACCCGGATCCCTGGGAGCGTGTCAGAAAGCACTTCGGATACGCCCGACCACTTTCTCCACGCCCTCAGAAACAGGGCCTGCATCCGCTCGCCGTGGCGCCAGATCATGTACAGCACCAGCGGAACCGGAGCCGTCATGGCCAAGCCCAGTCTCCAGTCGAGTGACAGGAGCACGGCGCCCAGACCCAGAAGCAGCAGCAGCGAAACCGACACCTCGACCACACCCATGGCGATGAAGTCCCAGATGCGATCCGTGTCGGTGATCACGCGGCTGATGAGACTCCCCGTCTGGCGGGACGAGAAGAACTTCAGCCCCATGCGCTGCATGTGTGCGTAGAGGTCCCGGCGCAAATCGGCCGCCACGTACTCACCCACCACGGACATGGTGGAGAGCCGTACCCAGCCAAAGAGCTCCCGGAGGGCGTAGGCGCATGCCAGGAGCGCCAACACCTTCCACGCCGTCATGAGCGCCGCCGCCCCGTCCATGGCTCCGGCCTGGTACGGCCGAATCACCGTGTCGAGCAGCCGGCCCGTGAAATAGGCGGGTGCCAAGCTCGCCATCGTGACGAGCGAGGCCCCGGCCATCCCGTAGACCAGCCGCCGGCGGTAGGGCCGCAGATAACCCAGCAGGCGCCAGAGGGCCTTTTGTCTGGCCCCCAGGCCCGACTGGGCTTCCTGGATCGGTTCGAGCAGGCGCTTGAGGTAGAGGGCGTCGGTACCGCCGGATTCCTTCACACCGGATTCCGGCAGCCCACCGTCCCCTTTCAACGCCCGTTCGACCCAGAAGCGCACGTCCGCCATGCCCCGGCGTTGCCGGTGCGTGTACCGCAGGCGCGCGATCGCACGACCCCCGCCCCCCTCCAGGATGAGCACCGAACAGCTCACTCCGGTCTGTTCACGAACTCCCTGGAGGGAGGCGTAGGGAACCTTCTGCATCCGCTCGCCGGCCGTGAGCACCAGTCCGCGAAAGCCCGCCACGACCCAGGTCGGATCGAAGCGTAAATTTTCGTTCAGATCCGCGAGCGCGTAGAGCGCGACGCGGTCATCCCATTGTCCGTCCAACCGCGTTCGCAGCTCCTCCGGCATCCGGATCGGCTGATCCAGATACCGGAGGGCTGCGATTGCGGCGTGGGGGGACAGGTCAGATTGCCGATTCATGGCATCCTCCTCGTTCTACCGGACCCGCCGGAGGCGGGTCCTTAGATCAGCCCTGGGCGTTGCCGCCACTCAGGCCGTTCCCACTGCCAGCGCCGGAGAGGGGGAACTCCAGGCGCCACTTCTTGCACGAGCTCGGCGCCGCCGAAGACGGCCAACACGACCGCTTCGACCTGCGCACCGACTCGCCCCACCGCCGCCGCTGCCCGCCGTCGCCGATGACGCCAGGCCAATTGCCTCAGTCGTCGCAGCGCCAGTTGCTCGTATAGGGCGGCTTCTTCAGGACCTTCCAACAGAACCAATTCCGGTTTCACTTTGAGACTCCGTCTTCCGGCTTCGCTTGCGCTCAGCCTTCGTTCATTCGTTCGCGCGAATTTCAGGGCGCACGAATCCCCGCCCGTCACAGCGACGGAAATTTTCAAAACTCTTGCACTGAAATGAAATCGATCCCGCGCGCGTCCGCTGCGACGGGCACGCGTCGTTGCCCAGGCGACGCCAAAAGCAGGCGGAGCGCGGGCTCGAATGTCGTGAAGACGAGCTTCAGCGACGATCGATTTTTGTTTTAACCAAGGGTTACGTGGGGGTGTGGCCCGAAGGCCGTAGAATCAACGGCCTACGCCGACGACGACTCCGCCCATTCCGTTGCCCATGAAG
>DATJFU010000458.1:0-3892 GCA_035495495.1 Bdellovibrionota bacterium | reverse complement strand
GGGCGTGTTCCAGACCGGCAAGGTATGGGCGGCGACCCAGAGTGAGGAGAGCCGCAAAGAAGCGGCCGCTCGCCTCAAGATTCCGGTCCACACGCAGTATGCCGCCGAGGTCTCCAGAACCGACGTCTTCTTGATCACGGTCAAGCCCGCGCAGGTCGCCCAGGTCCTCGCGACCCTCAAGAAGAACGGCCTCCGCAAGGACGCCCTCGTGATCTCGGTCGCGGCGGGCGTGAACCTCGCGCGCATGGCTGAGGCGTTGGGCGGAAGCCAACCGCTCGTCCGGGCCATGACCAATACGCCGTGCCTGATTCGTCAGGGAATCACGGCTCTGGCCGGCGGGCCCACCGCCAAGGCGGCCCACCTGGCCCTGGCGCAGCGGATTTTTGGGGCCGTGGGCCGCTGCATCGACCTCGAAGAACGCCTACTCGACGCCTACACGGGCCTCGCCGGGAGCGGGCCCGCGTACATTTACCTGATCATCGAGGCCCTCGCGGACGGTGGCGTCAACGTCGGCATTCCACGCAAGACGGCCCTGGAGGTCGTTGCCCAGACGGTCCTCGGGTCCGCCCGCATGGTCCAGGAGAGTGGCCGCACGCCCGCCGACCTCAAAGACGACGTGACGACCCCGGCGGGTTGCACGATCGGGGGCCTTCTCAAGCTCGAGGAGGGCAATTTGCGCTCGGTTTTGGCCCAAGCGGTGGCTGAAGCCACCCGTATCGCTTCGCGTCTCGGCTAGGTGTTTCCCCGCGCCGCCGGGGTGGTATAAGGCCCCCATGAGACTAGCGACCCTCAAGAACGGAACCCGGGACGGCGAGCTCGTGGTCGTGAACCGCGACCACACCAAGGCCGTACGCGCCGCGGGCGTGGCCCGCCACCTCCAGGACGCCCTCGATCGTTGGGCCGAGACGGCCCCCAAGCTCAAGGCCCTTTCTGAGCGCCTCGAGGACGGCCGCGCCGACGGCGTGTTCTCCCTCGATTCCATCCGCCTGCATGCGCCCCTGCCGAGGGCCTACGCGTGGATCGACGGCTCCGCCTACATCAACCACATCGTGCTCGTGAGAAAGGCGAGGGGAGCGCAGCCCCCCGCGACGCTCGAGACGGACCCGCTCGTGTACCAGGGCGGCAGCGACGCGTTCTTGGGCCCGAACGAGGACATCCCGCTTGAGGACGAAGCCTGGGGCTGTGACTTTGAGAGCGAAGTGGCCGTCATCACCGACGACGTGCCCATGGGCGTGAGCGTGGCCGACGCGGCCAAGCACATCCAGCTCCTGATGATCTGCAACGACGTCAGTCTTCGTAACCTGATCCCCGCCGAGCTCGAAAAGGGCTTTGGCTTTTTTCAGAGTAAGCCGTCGTCGGCCTTTGGTCCGCTCGCGGTCACGCCCGATGAGCTGGGCGATGCATGGAAAAACGGCCGCGTTCATCTCCCGCTCGTGACCCATCTCAACGGCGCCAAATTCGGCGATCCCGACGCGGGTCCCGAGATGCATTTCAGCTTTCCGCAGCTCATCGCCCACGCGGCCAAAACCCGGCCGCTCGCGGCGGGCACGATCATCGGCAGCGGCACGGTCTCGAACAGGGACCGTGCCCGCGGTTCGAGCTGCCTCGCCGAGAAGCGCATGATCGAGAAGATTGACACGGGGAGCATCACGACGCCGTTTCTCAAGCACGGAGATACGGTGACGATCGAGATGTTCGATCCGAGGGGGCGGTCCATTTTCGGGCGCATCCACCAGAAGGTGGTACCCTACACGCCATGACCAGATCCGCGCCGCCGCTCAAGCTGTACAGCTACTTTCGTTCTAGCTGCTCCTACCGGGTCCGCATCGCCCTGCACTACAAGGGCCTGCACTTTGAGACCCAAGCGGTCCACCTCGTCAAAGACGGCGGCGCGCAGAAACGCGAGGATTACCTGCGCATCAATCCCATGGCGCAGGTCCCGGCCCTGCAGATCGAGGACGGAAGGGTGCTCACCCAGAGCACGGCGATCCTGGAATACCTCGAGGAGCGCTGGCCCAAGCCGGCGCTTGCGCCCCGCGATCCATGGGAGAGGGCCAAGGCGCGTGAGATCGCCCAGATGATCAATTCGGGCATCCAGCCCATCCAGAACCTCAGCCTGAACAAAGAGCTCACGGCGCGCTTTCACGCCGGCGAGGACCAGATCGTGCAGTGGAACCGGTTTTGGATCCAAAAGGGCCTTGCGGCGATTGAACGCCAGCTTGCCCACACGGCCGGTACCTACTGCGTGGGTTCGCAGCTGAGCTGGGCCGACGTCTGCCTGGTTCCGCAGGTCTACAATGCCCGCCGCTTTGCCCTGGACCTGAGCCCGTTTCCCTGCGTGGCTAGGATCGACGCGACCTGCACGGCGCTCCCGGCCTTCGCGGCCGCCCATCCGGACAAGCAGCCGGATTCGCCATAGTTTTCAGCGCTTACGCAACTAAATTCAGACGTCAAAAATAACTGACAAATCAGATCAAATATTGATAGATTGCTCCGCGTTCGGGTTGCGGTCGGGAACGTTGGAGGATCCATGCGTTCTTGGTCTTTGGTTTCGTTGTTTGGCGGTTCGTTCATCTTTCTGGCCCTCTCGGCCTGCGGGCAGCGGGTAACGCCCGTTCGGTTGACCCCTGAGGTCGTCGCCCGTGCCGTGCAAGGCGTGGGGGGCCTCGAGGCCCATGAGAGCAAAGCGGCACATCCTACGGCATCCGCCGGAGACACGGCCGGCTTGATCCCGGCCTTTGTTCCCAATGGACCGTTTCCTATCGCCCAGGCCAATGCGGAGGCCGGCCGGCTGGGAGCGGCCACCGTTTTCGTGGCCCGGAACGACGGCGCCTACGGCTCCGGATTCTTTGTCTCCTCCGACGGTCTCTTTCTGACCAGCGAGCACGTGGTCGAAGTCTCGCGCCGCTGCGATCCCCAGAGGTGCGCGGGACTCCGTGTGGTGCGCGAGCTCGCGCCTGGCGGTGCGATGCAGGTGTTTCGGGACATCCGTCTCATCGCCGCGTCGAACTCAGGCGAGTCGGATTTTGCTCTCCTCAAGGTGATGGATCTACCGCAGGGCCAGACCGTCCCCTATCTGGAGGTCGATCTCAGGCCCACGGTGACCCCCACGGATCAGCTCTGGGTCCTGGGGCATCCCCGGGGGATGCCGCTGAATTTTTCTCGTGGAACCGGAGCGGCCCCCCTCTGCTCGGGCAGTGAGTCCTCACACTGTGTCGACGGTTACTCGTTTCAGGCGATGATCCTGCCAGGCAACAGCGGGGGACCCGTCATCCAGGCCTCTACCGGCAAGGTGATCGGGATTGCCGCCTCCATCAACATGGCGCGCCCCGCGGTGGACTCCATGGATGTGCACGGGGTCATGCCCTACTTCAACGTGAACGCGATTTCCCTCTCCGAGGTGGCGTGGCGCCTCGGTGTCAGGGTGGGTCTCACCAACGGCAGCATGCTCGAAGTCGCCCGATGGTCTGAAGCCGACGGTGTGGGTGTTCCTGGCAACGCCTGGGATGGCTCCTATCAGCTGGATTTTCCGCGCTCGCGGGAGTCCTTTGCATTGGCGCCCGTCACGGGCCTTGCCGACCGAGTGACCGCCGTCAGGGACGCCCTGGTCGGCGGTTGGTTGACCCATCAGCTGTTTTTAGGGATCCCGTCCCTCTCCGCGCCGGCGCCCGACGCGGAAGCGTACCTGCAACACTTCTTCGGAACCGCGTTGGCGCCGGAGATTTTTCACCGGATGGTCAACGCCCCGGACTTCAACCTCGAGAAGGGCATGGACCTGGCCATGGGGCTCATGACGAGCTGGCTCTACGCCGGCACCGCCCAGGATCGCCTGGAGATCCCTCCGGCCGCCGATCCCGCGGATCTCAACCAGCTTCTCCAGTATCTCGTGGGA
>DATJFU010000457.1:0-5501 GCA_035495495.1 Bdellovibrionota bacterium | reverse complement strand
CGATCTTTGTTTGGGGCATGCCCATGGCCCTGCTGTTTCCCGTGATTGCGGCCGTCGCGATCACCGGGGGGCCCGCCAGGTATGCATTCAACAGTGTCCTGGATCAGTGGGTGGTGCCCCTGCTCTACGCGTTGGGTGCGGCCGCTTGCGCCCAACAGGCCCTCTACCTATCCAAGGGTCGAAAGTTCGGGATGTGGGTCCCCGTGCGCGTGCGGCGCTTGACTCTCTTCACCACGGGCCTCATGGCCATCTCGGTGCTGTACCTGCTTCAGTCCCACGGACTGTTGCCATTTCAGGTCAAAGTCCTGGTTTCGCGTTTTGCCCACTTTGGCCTCGTCCTGTTCTTGGGTGGAATCGCCCTCGCCGAGTGGCGGGAGCAGAAGCGCCTCGCAGAACATATTCCGGTTTCACCGTACCACCGCCGCCCAGTTCTGCCGGATCGCGTTTCGGGCGCCGTGCTCGTGGCGGATCTCAAATCCTCCGAAACCCTGTTTCGCGTCTCCGCGCTGCGCGGGGACGCCGGCGCCTTGGTCGAATCCTGTCTCTCCCACATGTGGTCATCGGTGGCCTCGATGGGGGGTGTGGTGCTCCAGACCGAGGGTGACCAGATCAGAGTGTTCTTTGACCGCGCGATCTGCCGCGATCCCGCGGCCACGGCGCTGGCCGCCGTGGACCTCATGGCCTCCAATCTGGCGGAGCTCGAACATCGCTTTCACGACCAAGGCGTGCTCCCCGACGATGGATACAAGCTCGAGTTCAGGGCGGGCGTCGCTCTCGGCGACATCAAGCCGGTCTGGCATGAGATGGAGGGCCTGAGGTTAGCTGCCTGGGCCGAGGCGGGTTCCACCAACGCCTTTGTCGAGTCGGCCCGCATGCTGGAACTCGGCCGCTCCGTCCCCGGCGCGGAGAATGGATCCGTCGCCGTGTTCGTTTCGACCGAGGCGCCCACTTCGCGGTTTCCGGGCGAGTGGCTTTGCAAAGAGCACCTGATTCAGGGCAAGCACGGCCGCGAATACCGTGTGAGCGCCTATGTGCCGCCCCGTGAAACGGGCACCCGCTCGGTCGCGGCCTGAATTCAGGGCCGAAACGCACCCTCCTATCGTGACATTTTCCGTCCTATTTGCCCCGGAAGTTGACGCATTCCGGCAGCCGGTCTATCCACTGGCTCCATGGAAAGGCTGCTCCAGGCATTCGCATTTGTCTTGTTCATGTCTTCAGCGTCCGCCTACGCCTCGGATGGGTACGTTTTGGAGTGCACCGACGTGTCCGTGCATTTGCACATTGCCCTAGTGGGGGCAAAGGCCCAGATCACGGTCGACTACGCCGACCAAGGTATCCCCCTTGAGCTCCCTCCGTTTCAAAGGCGAGTCACTCGCGGCCAGGATGGCAGCTTGATCATCGGCAAGCGCTCTAGTGAGGAAGCCTGGCGGCACATGTTTTATTTGAAGCTCGACAGCGTCCCCGGCCAGGATGGCAGTTACTCGGCCTATGCAGAGGTGGGTCTGCCCGACGATCTGACGACACAAGGTACCATGACTTGCGCCAGGTCGATGTCGATCGTGGGGCCCTGACGTAATCCGCGGTCTTTGGTAAATTTCCCCCATGTTCGCAAGGACGGGCATCGCTGCCCTCTTCCTCAGCGCATTGGCGGTGCTCTCGCTGCGATGCGGCCTAGGCATCGACTCTGACCCCTTGGGTCCATTTTCTCTTATTTACGTTTCTGATGGATCCAATCACGTTCAGGTCCACAAGATCGATCCCTTGACCGGAAAGCTGACGGTTTCGGCTGCGACGGTGGCGCTGACGGGCCCGTCCAACGTCGAGCCCATGCCCTTGCCCGGTCTTTCGTTCTTAGGGGTCGCTGATGCCACGCTCGGGGTGGTCGGATCGTTTTCGATTCATAGCGGGACCGGCTCATTGTCTACCACGGTCAGCGGTACGGCCAATACCGGCGGCGGATCGCAGCCGTTGCAGGGGACCGCCCTGCCAGGGAAACCCTTTCTCTACGTGCCGCTCAGCGGCGGGATCACCTTGGCGGGATTCTCGGTCGACCAGGTGACCGGCAGTCTCTCCTCGCTGGCCGGCTCCCCCACCTCTGTGGCAGGTGGGGGCATCACCCAAGCGGTGGCATTCAATCCGGCAGGCACGTTTGCGTACGTCGCGAAGAAAAATATCTCCGCGGACTGTTCAGTGCCCTCAATATCAGCTGAATGCGTCATGGTCTTCTCCGTAGACAGGACCACGGGCGCCCTCACATCAATCCCCGGAGCCCAACGGTCCACGGGCGGTATCGCTCCCACCGACCTTGCCATGGACTCCCAAAATCGGGTTCTGGTGGTCGCCAACTTCAGCAGCAACAACGTGCAGTCGTTCAAGGTCAACTCGGCCACCGGTGGAATTACAGCTTCGGTAACGGGCCCGTACCCAACGGCCACCGGTGCGCGGTACGTGGCCTTTCATCCCAATGGGGACTTTGTCTATATCGCAAACAATGGCAGCAACTCGGTATCGATTTTTTCGATTGTGCCCTCGAGCGGCAACTTGGCGACCGTTGACTTGACCTTTGTCGTCGCCGCGACCCCCATTCGCCCTGTGTTTGATCCCACCGGGGAATTCATGTACGTGGGGAGCAACTCAACCAATCAGCTCTTTGGATACCGGGTGGATTCTTCTACGGGGACCCTTTCGGCCCTCGAGGGATCTCCTTACGACACGCTCACCAGCCCCGCCTTCGCGGTACTGGTCCAGGTTCCTCGCTAGGAGCTACAGCGAACCCTCAAATCCCAGCTGCACCGTGGACCAGCTTTCTTGCACGGTCTCGGTGTCGCGGGCAAAGCGCGCGAGGCTCAGTGTGAATCCGAGCGACATGTCCCAGTGGCGGTCGCCGGTCGAGAGGATGCGGTGGGAGAGCAGGCCGCCCGCCTGCCATGCGCCCTTGTCCGAGAAATCGTAGGCCAGCGATGCGCCCATGCGGATCGCTTCTTCGAACGATGTCGAGGCTCCGAGCTTGAGCTGCGGGGCGATCAGGGGCGGCGAGAACTGCGCGCGATCCTCGCGGCTGCGCCAGTTGCCGTAGAAGCCCAGATCCGCGCGGAGCTGAACCAGGCCAAAGTCCGACGGATTGAGGGCACCAACGGCAAAGGCCCCGCCCTCGGCCACGGTGATCCGCGATTTGACCGACGATTCATCCAAACCCGTGAGCGAGGTGTAGTAGGAGACGGTCGTGCCGTACTCCATGGGACCTTTGCGGATGAGGGTGGCCTCGCCTGCCGCGCGCACGCCCAGCCATGAGGCGGTCCAGTGGTCGCCCATGTGGTGAGGATCCGTTTCGAGGTTGAACCACTGCAGTCCGATCGAGGGCCTGAAGCGCGGTTTCTCCGATGGATCGAGCGGCGTCTCGGTGAGGTGATCACTGTACCGGTAGAGACTCGCGGCCTCATCCTGGCTCATGGGCGACGCGAGCGAGGTGCGGATCACGGGCAGATCCCAATCCGGCGCGCGGGCGGGGAGACTCATGCTCTCGGGCCGCACGGTGACCCAGCCTTTCCAGTTTCCGCCCTCGCGCATGACGACGACAAAGCGGTTCTCCGGAAAGCGATGATGGTCCACGAGGTAACGGACGAGGCGTTCGGCGGCGGCCTTGGAGGCGCCAAAGGATTCGACCAGCACGGGTTCGTCGGTCTTGCACTTGGCCAAGGTCTGAACGGCGCGGGCCGCTTGCCACTGAACGGGCGCGGGCTGTTGAGCGATCGGGTAGAGATCCGGGATCGCCTCGAGCCACTCGGCCGGAAAGGTCGCGACCCCCGTGTCCGTGCCCGCCGTCACTTTTTCTTTTTTGGCCTGGGCGGGGACCGCCGAGAGGGCGGCGCAGAGGATCCCGAGCGCAAGACACCGAAGTGCGTCAGTCTGGTAAGCCATATGCCCCGATTGTAGCAGAATGGGCTAAGCTGAAAACGATGCTCGCCCTCGTCGGATTGATGCTTCTTGCCGCCCCGGCCCACGCGGCCGAGAGGCAGCCGCTTCCACCCCTGCTCCAGGACGTCGAAAAGCACTACTCCACTGCGGCCACCCTCAAGGCCGACTTTGTTCAGGTCAACGAATTGGCGGCCCTCAATCGCACCAAGGAATCCAACGGCACCATCTATTTCAAGAGGCCGGACAAGCTCAGGTGGGAGACCAAGGCGCCCGAACCCAACCTGCTCGTGAGCGACGGCAAGAAGTTCTGGTTCTACACGCCTCCTTTTGACGCCACCGAGGACGGGCAGGTGGTGATCCGCAAGTCCTCCGAGGTGCAGACGCGGCTGGCGCGGGCACTGCTCTCGGGGGCCTTTTCAGCGGCCCGGGACATGACCATCAAGCCTCTCGAGGCGGGGGAATTTGAGCTCATCCCAAAGAAGGGTACGGCCGGGTCGGTCCTGAAATGTTTGATTCATATAGACGGGCCCTCCAAGCTCATCGACCGGCTCGTGCTCGAGCACGCGGGTGGAAACCGTTCTGAGATCCGCCTCACCGGGATCGAGCTCGGCAAACCCCTGGAGAAAGGCCTTTTTTCGTTTACGCCTCCCCCTCACACCGAGACGCACCGCGAATAACCCCCAGAAATGATTGGGTTTTGACCCCCTGCCCCGAAGTTCCTTTCCCGTTTGACTTCATATAGTTGGCCGAATAAGGTCCGGCCATCCCAAGGGGGCAGATTGAAACGGTCAGCTATCTTCAGCGTAGCCGTTCTTGTGGGGTGCCTGGTTGCGGCGCCTGTGCACGGGAGTCCCGCCGACGTCGTTCGGCTGGTCGAACTCTTTGATTCTCCCGCCGCGCGCGAAGCACTCGAGAGCACCGCTGGACGCGCCATTCTCCGCGCCATGGGCGTTTCGGATTCGCACGGTCTCGCGCGGGTCCTCGGGCAGGACCAGGCGATCGCGCTCCGTGAGGAGCTCGAGGGACAGCTCTCGCGCCTCCGCGGCGAGATCGATGACTTTAGGCGCCTCAAGATGGGCGACGGCGAGACGATCCCCGAGTCAGAACCGGGCCGCCCCCTGTCGCCCGAAGAGAAGACGATGGTGAAGCTCCTGACGGAGCGGTACCTGCGCTTGCGCGACAGCAACTGGGTCGTCAATCACCTCACCCCCCAGCAGATCGAGTTTCTGGCCGCGCCCGCCGAGGGCGACCTCGCGAGCACGCAGCGGTTTTTCTTGTCCAACGAGTTCGAAGAAGCGGTGGCCGTCAAGGCGCCCCAAGAGGACGCCGAGGCGGTCTCGAGCCAGGTTCGCGAGAGCGCCTGGAGGCGCATCACCAAGTTCTTCAGGCGCGCGGATGAGTGCCTGGCCAATCAGCCCCAGGGTCAGGAGAAGGCGGACTTTGTCTATTACACCGCGCAGGGCATGGGGATCAGCGGTCTCCTCACGACCACGGGCCACGTGGTCTCGCACGGCATCGAAGACACCAAGCTGAGCAACCTGAGCACGGACATCATCGTGTCGATGGCGGCCTCGGGCGTGAGCTCG
>DATJFU010000456.1:0-7318 GCA_035495495.1 Bdellovibrionota bacterium | reverse complement strand
CTTGTGCATCTTGATGAGCCGGTTCCTGAACGCGGTCGCGGTCTCGCTGAGGCGGGGCGCTTCGACGGGCTGACCTTCGACCGCCTTGGGGATGCTCAGTACCGCGAGCTGAACGTCCAAGGGGCCGTTCTTGAGCGCCTGAACCTTGCGGGCCCGGAGACCCAGCCGATGATTGAGGCCCGAGTTGCTGGCGAGGATAGCGGCTTCCCAGCCGCCGAAACACCTGCGGAGAAGGTTGCCGATCTCGACATAGAGAGCCGTCGCCTCGGCCTCCTGCCCCATCCGCTCGCCGTAGGGAGGATTGGCCGCGATGAGTCCCGGGCCTTCGGGGACGTGACTCGGCAGCCATTCTGAAAACTCGCGCCGCTCAAACCTGAGGTAGGAGCCGAGGCCCGCGGCGTCCGCGTTGGTCCGGGTGGCCCGCAGAAGGGAGGTGTCCTTGTCGCAGCCGAGAAAGCGGCCCGCCTTGAGCGTCTCGAGTCCGGCTGCGCGCCTTTGCGCGGCCTCCGCCTGAAGCTTGCCCCAAAGGGCGCGGTCAAGCCCAGGCCAGCGTTCGGCTCCAAACGCTCGGCCCGCGGCTAGGCCGGGAGCGACGTCGGCGGCCCAGAGTGCCGCCTCGATGACGAGCGTGCCGGACCCGCAACAGGGATCCACGAACGGCGCGCCCGCCTTGGCCATCTCGGGCCAACCCGCGAGCCAGAGCACGCCGGCGGCCAGCGTCTCCCCGAGGGGCGCCTCGCCGGCCCGGGTGCGGTAGCCCCTTCGGTGCAGACTCTCGCCGCTCAAGTCCAGGCTGAACTTGACGTAGTTGTCTCTCAGCAGAACGTGGATGCGGGTGTCGGGGTTGTCGGCGTCGACCGAGGGGCGTCTCCCCAACCGGGAGCGAAAGCGGTCCGCCACCGCGTCCTTGACCTTCAGTGCCGCAAAGCCCGTGTGGTTGATGCCGGGCGAGGTCCCGTGCGCTTCGATCCGAAAGGTTTGGTTGAGATCGAGATGCTGCTCCCACGGAAATTCGCGGGCGACGTTGTAGAGCGCTTGGGCGTCGCGGATCTCCGACTCGGCCAGCGGCAGCAGGATCCGGCTCGCCAGCCGGGACCAAAGGCAGGCGCGAAGCGCGCTTTCCCAGGACCCCTCGAACGCCACGCCGGCGCGCGCGGCGTCCGCCTTCTCGACCCCAAAGGTCTTCAGCTCCGCGGTGAGCGGACCCTCGAGGCCCCGGAGGCAGGTGGCGAAAAACGCGGGCATAGCGCTCTGAGCCATAGCACCCGGCGCGACAGGGCGCCAGGGCCGCGGTATGTAGGGGCCATGGCGAATTCATTGGTGGATGGCTGGCTTTGGCCCGCGTTTCTCGTGGGTATTGCCCTGTTCATTGGGATGGACCTGCTCCTCTTCAACCGCCAGAAGGGCGAACCGGGGTTCAAATCGTCCCTCAAGCTGACCCTCGTCTCGATCGGCCTGGCCGGCGCCTTCACCGCCTGGTTCGCCTACCGCTACGGCTCGGGTCCGGGGACCCAGTTTCTGACCGGCTACCTGGTGGAATTCAGTCTCAGTATCGACAACCTCTTTGTCATTCTGCTGATCTTCAAGGCCTTCAAGATTCCACCCCGCAACCAACGCCGCGTCCTGTTCTGGGGCATCTTCGGGGCCGTCGCGTTCAGGGGCATCCTCATCGTGGCCGGGGCGTCGCTCGTCGCGCGGTACCACTGGATCATGTACGTCTTTGGCTGCGTCCTGATCGTGAGCGCCGTGAAGTTTCTGTTGGAGTCCGACACGGCCAAGGACGTCACCGCCAATCCGGTCGTGCGTTTTCTCCGCAAACACCTCCGGGTCGCCTCCGGTGACCACGGCGAGCGCTTCTTGGTCCGCGAGGACGGCAAGACCAAGGTGACGCTCCTTTTTCTGGTCCTGTGCCTCATCGAGGTGACCGACCTGGTATTCGCGGTGGACTCGATCCCGGCGGTCTTCGCGATCACGCAGGACGCGTTCATCGCCTTCGGCTCCAACATCCTGGCCATCCTGGGATTGAGATCGGTCTACTTCGTGCTGGCCAAATGGGTAGGGACCCTGCGTTACCTCAAGCCGGGTCTGGCCGTGGTCCTGGCCTTTGTCGGAACCAAAATGCTCATCGCCGAGTGGGTGCGGATCTCCGACGGCGTGTCCTTGGGAGTGATCGCGGGGGTACTGGCTACAGCCGCGCTCTCATCCTGGCACGTTGGGCGCAAGGAGCGCCGGGCCGTCTGAGGCCCACGCCTGGAGGATGGCCGGCAGGTCCTCGGAGAGGACCGAACGCGCCAGCTCGTCGTAGCCGCGGCGGTTGGCCTCGCTCAGGTCCTTGAATGCGGCCTCGAGGGCGTCTTCGAGCAGATCGAGCCTGGGACGATCACCGCGGCTCAGACCGTGAAACCCCCGCAGAGCGGCCACCGTGTGGCCCAGGGACGCGATTCCGTCGCACATGACCCGAAGACCATCCGAACCCACGGCCGCGTGATTCTTTTGCGAAAGGCGGAGGCACTTGGAAATCATCTCGGCGCAGAGAGCCGGGATCAACTGGGCCGCTTCTTTGGCCAGAATGTCGGCCCTGAACTGCTTCTGCTGGGCCTCGACCAGGGGATCCGAAGAAAGCGGCTGAACGCCGCTCACCTGAGGAATAAACCAATCCAAGGGTCCACTCATAGTCCTGCCTCCGGCACCGCCTCGTGAATTTTCTGAGAAACGACCATGGGCCGGACCAGCTTGAGCGAATGGTCCAGCCACTCCGAGAGAATCCGCGCCCCATCGTGGAGCTGGCGGTACGAGTCGGCGCTATCGCGGGCGATCTCGGCGATGCGATCGCCCTCGAGATTGTGCATGAGCACCTTTGACATGCGGGCAAAGGCCTTGAGGGGCTCCTGCACGCCGCCCAGCCGTTCGATCATCCCGTCCAGATCCGCGAGCTCGCGTCCCAGCGCTTCGATCTCCTTGCGATCCTCGACGCCCATGACCCTGTCCGAGCGCAGGCGCGCCGACCGGCGCGCGAGCTTGCCCGCCGCCGTCGAGGCGCGGGTCAGCACACGCTCGAGGACCTCGACCGACTCGCGCAGATTGCGAAGCTGGCGGACCAGGTTCTGATCAAAGCCGCTGCGGCCCATCTCCTGTCCGACCGGTGGCGTCCAGCCGCAGTACCAGTGTCGCGCCACGTGTCCCATGACCCGGGCAAACCACTGCGACGACCCCAGGGGCCGCGGCAGCAGGGACTCGAACACGACGCCGCCCCCTTCTTCGCCCGGACGGATCCGTGATCGCGAGGGGTGGATCTTGGACGTTTCCTTGATCCCTTCGGACTTCAGATATTCCACCAAAGAGGTCTCGCGCTGGTGAGCCCACTCACCGTGGGCGTAGCCCCAGATGGCGCGCACGATCTGCGGAGAGATCTGCACCCCCGCGTCCGCCGAAACCACGTAGTGCCCGTTGCCGTAGGGGCCCCACTCGGCCCACTTCTCGGGCTTGTGGGCCAGCTGCAGAACACGGGTGCCGAGAAGGCTCGCGAGGTGGATCGCCGCCGGATCGGAGGCCACCATCCACTGGCAAAGCCCGATGACGGAGGCCCAGAGATCAAAATCCGTCTCTCCGACCAGGGAGACGACCCGAAGCCGGTGGGAGGAGTCCACGGCCTCGAGAATCGCCCGGGCCATGGGCCGCTGCTCCGCCTTGCCCAGGAGGACCACGGCGGTGTTGGCGTGCCGCTTGAGAAGGGATGAGATGAACTCGGCGCGAGCCGCCGCGTCCCAGCCGCCCGCCTCGGCCTCGCAAAGCTGAACGGCGATCCAGCGCTGGCCGGAGTCGTGCCGCTTCCAGACCTTCTGCGCGCGGCCGTGCTCGAGCGTGAAGAACTCACGCGAGGTGACCGCGGCGCCGCCTGCCTCGGCAGGATCGCCCAGGTGGATCTGAAGGGCGGTCAGAAGCTGCGTCGTGAGCACATCGGTGACGTGGATGTCTTGCGGGACGTCGCCTAGGACGACGCTCTGCAGGTACATGCTCCAGCCATCCACGCACGAGATGCTGCCGTCGCCTCTGCGCCCGTAGCCCAGTTTGACGAGCGAGGGTACGAGGGCGCAGATGTAGCTTCCGGCCTCGTTGTAGCTCCAGTTGACCACAAAGTCCCAGGCGTGCTCGCCGATGGGCATGAGCCAGCGGGCGGCCGCCGCGGTGGCTTGAGCCTCATTGACCTCGCCCCGGGCCAGGGGTCCGGCGACGCCGTTTCGCGGAAACGCGTGGACGTTCTTGATCCACGGCACCTTTCGGACGGCGTCCGCGTGTTCCTCAAACACCACGATCGAGAGATCGAGGGTGGGGTAGAGCTGTTGGGCCGCGCGGAGCGCCATGAGACTCCGAAACACGGAGTCCAGTCCCGTGAGTTGAATCACGAGGCATCTGGCGGTGCGGTTTTCCGGGGCGGCCGCGGTGCTCACGCATTGCCCTCCACGACCGGGGCTTCGGGGGCCTCATCGGCGGGGGCCGCGGGAGAGGCAATGCCCTCCTTGGCGCGAATGTCCTGGGCGAGTGCTTGCACGAAGCCCCGGATCAGTTTTTCGACGTCCTTGGGCTTGGATGTCGGATCCTCCGACACCTCGCCCTGTAAGCGCATCCTATTAGCCGCCATCCGTCCTCCTTGACAGACAAGCGTGCCGCGCACCGGATCAACGACCCGGAGAAGCGGCATTCGCTCTTTCACGTACCAGCTGCAGCAGGTGAGACGCACCCTTGTGCTCCGGTCTCACCGACAGGATCCTTCCCGCCGTCTTGGAGCAAGCTTCGAACTTACCCAAGTGGAACTGCAGCCCGGCTAGGCTGTACAGCAGATTCACGTTCACCGGAGTGATCTCCACGTAGTTGCGGAGAAGCACCTCGGCTTCTTTGTACCTCTTGATCTCAAAGGCGCATTTCAGAAGATAAAAGACCGCGGACGAGCTGTTGAGATCGATCGTCAGCGCGCGCACGAGATGCCCGTAGGCCTTGCGCTTCTCGCCCAGGGTGTAACAGCAGATCCCGAGTCCGGTCCAGGCCTGGGCGCTGCGGGCGTCCGCGGCCGTGGCTTCTTCGTAGGCCTGCCGCGCGCGCTCGACCTCTCCCGATTGGAGAAAGAGAGCCGCCAAACTGCAGCGCAGATCGCCCGACTGCGGATCCAGATCGAGGGCCGACCTATAGTGGGCCTCGGCCCGCGCCGTGTCCTTGAGCCGCGCGCGGAGCTGGCCGGCGGACTTCAGGATCTCGAGCCTCTCGCGGTCCGTCGCCTCTTTCTGCTGGCTGGCCCGTTCGAGGACCTCGGCCGCGTACTGTTCTTTGTTCAATCCGACCAGGGCCGAAGCCAGGCGCCGAAACGCCTCAACCGACGGATGAAACGCGATGGACTCCTCGTAGTTGGCCACCGCCTCCTCGAGCTTGCCCTCGACCTCAAAAGACCGGCCGATCCCCATGAGGGCCACTGCCGTGCGGCCGCCGCCCCCCGAGGTCATGATCGTCTTATAGACGTTGCGCGCGAGCACCGTCTCGCCCGCGCCAAGAAGGATCTGGGCGTTGCGCTCCAAGAAAGGAAGATTGAGGGACCCGTCCGCGAGATAAACAGGATCCTGGCCGGCCCGGGTCGCGGCCGGCGCGGCCGTGGGGGCCGCGATCTCAGCGGCGGGGGTGGCCTGCGCCATGGCCGGAGCCGCCTTCTTGGCCGGCCGGACCTGAACCACGTAGGTCATGAGGTCGCCGTCCCGGTCGGACTCGAACTGCCGGATGGCCTCCTCGAGGCCCTGAAATTTCACTCCGGGAGCGCGTCCCGGCTTGAGTGGAACCAGATCGACGAGGTCATAACCGCCACCGCCCAGGCGGGAGCCGAGAGCCTCATAAAGCTCTTGAGTGAGATCCGTCATACTTCGCCGTCCACCTCACGGCCGGAGCGTGGACCCCCGCCGCTCTTGAACTTGCCGATGATGGAGCGGCCACGGAGAGAAGCGCCAAGGCTCGCCTCCGTGCGTTCACGCTCGTTTTCGATCAGCTCGATGACGATCGAATCCAGCCTGAAGATCTCGGCGATCGCGAGATCGCGCTCGCGCAGCAGGGAGCGCAGCTCCTCCTTGAGCGCTTCAGTCCTTTCTTCGGCCCTCAGCTTCGTCGCGGCCTCGGTCGCCTTGGCGTCCAGGGCATCGAGCGACTTGAGGATGTAATCGCGCTCGCGATGAAACGCGCCCAGGCCTTCCCAGCGGCCTTCGCCGGCCTCGCGCCTGAAGGTATCAGTCACCTGCCAAAAGCGGGACAGACAGCGGTTTTTGGCCCTGAGGACTTCTTGCAAGGTCATTCGGCGTTCTCGCCTTGCTGCGGAGCCGCCGCCTGTTCTTTGGCCACGTTTTGAACGGCGACTTTCCACCCCTCAAAGAGGTTGCGGAGAATTTTCTCGACGGACTCGAGAGAGGGCCGGTGGTTTTCCATGTTGGCCTTGAGCAGCTGCTCGGCCATGTAGACATAGAGGCGCTCCAAGTCCTTAGCGACCTGCCCGCCAGCCTCGAAGTCGAGGCTGTTCATGAGCTCGTTGACGATGTCATGCACCTTGCCGATGGCGGTGCCCTTCGCGGCGACGTCCTTTTTGTCCATCGCGATAATGGCGCTCCGAGTGTGCCGGATCGCCGCTTCATAGAGCATGAGCAGGATCTGCGGCTTACTCGCCGTGAGCACTTGAGTGTTCTTGTATTGGCTGGCTTTCGCCCCGTAACCTTTGGACATCCATGTCCCCCCATCGAGAATCTTACATCAGAAGCGGCGGTGATCTAGCCCCCCAGGAGCTGCATGATCGGATTCCCGCCGCCGCCCCCGCCCAAGGTGGCGCTCAACTGCGCCTGTTGTGACTGCATGGACTGCAGGGCGCCCTGCAGCCTGGCAAAACGCTCCGTCAGGGATTTGGCTTTCTCTTCGAGCCGTTTCTCCATGGCGTCGATGTTCTGATCCATGTCCTTAATCCGGCGCTGCATGCCCTGCTCGCGCATGGCCAGAGCACCATCGCCAGGGCGCGTATAGTTCTCAAACAGCTGCCCGATCTGACGCGCAAAACCCCACTCGCCGGTGATGGCGGCCGACACGCCGTCGAAGTCCCGGCCCAGCGTGGCTTCGAACTTCTTGGGGTCGAACTTCATCTTGCCGTCACGGTCGAACTCGACGCCCAGTTCGTTCATGTGGACCAGGCGGTACTCGTTGCCCTCGTCATCAAAGACCGGAAACGCTTCGTGCATCAGGTTACGGATGCGGTATTCCACGCTCTGCAGGCCCGTGTCGCCCGTGAGCATCTCCTTGGTGTTGGTCT
>DATJFU010000455.1:0-3918 GCA_035495495.1 Bdellovibrionota bacterium | reverse complement strand
ACCAGCTCAAGACCGCCGACTACGACTGGAAGATCCGGACGCTCATCGAGGGGTCGGTGGATGCCGGCCCATCCAAGCGGTGGCAATCACCGGACGAGGGCAAGTACTCGTTTACGGTCCACCGCCGCAACCTCGAGCCTCCCGCCGCCCTCGATCCCGAGGGAGACGTGCAGGTCACGACGTCCAGCCGCCAGCTCTTTCAGTGGGAACCGGTGCAGGGCGCCGTGGCTTACCTCCTGAAGATCAGGCGCATGGATGACCGCGGAAAAGACGCTTTTGTGAGGCAGATTCTCGACCGTTCGCCGGCGAGCGCGGGGCTCACCGAGTCGACCGGGGGCGACGGCGGCGTCGAGACGGTGGTTCTCGGAACCCATGTCGAACTCGATCTCCCACACGACGGCAGCTACCTCTGGGAGGTGAGGGGCTTGGCCTCGATTCAAGCCGACGACCGGGCCAAGTATGCCGGGCCCGGCTCGGAGGCCAAGTTTGAATATGAGCAGGAGATCATGGGCGGAGTGCAGGGCAGCGGCTACCTGGCTCTTTCGACCATGCTCGCTCCGTACACCTACAGCATGATCAGTCCCGAGTCCGGATTCTCCGGGCAGGCGGCCTCGACGGCGGTCACCATGCGCGTGAGCGCCGAACGCATCATGACCTCCAAGCTGGGCCTCGGCGTGGCCTACGAGACGACGTTCTTTCAGCTCTCGGGCGCCTCATTTACCCGCGGGCAGGCCGAGCTCGTGGGCAAGTACAAGATCGAGCTGCCCGGAGGGCAGTACCCCTGGGTCATCCAGCCCAACATCGGGCCTCAAGCCCGTCAGTATTTTCAGCTCACCCCGGGGGGCGGTGGCATCACCAACAACCGGAGTTTCTGGACGCTGGGAGCCTCGGTCGGAATCGACGTTCGCAAGCAGCTCTCCAAACGATTCAGTCTGGGAGCGCGCGCGAGCCTCTTTGTTCCCCTCGGCCTCTCCGGGCTCCAAGGCGATCACCACCTCACCGGCACAGCCTCGTTCAGAAACCTGAGCCTGGGATTGCAGGGCGTCTACTGGCTGGGCGGGTCGTGGGGCCTTGCCGCCGGCGCTTACCACGACGATCGGTCGATCAGCTTCAACTCGACGGTCCCGGGGGCGGTGGACGAGCAGGTCTACACCGACGGGTCGTACTTCTACGGCAGCGTGATCTACAAATTCTAGGCGGCTTTTTTCTTGTCTTGAGAAAGGCCCGAGAACACGGTGACGCGGTTGCGGCCCCCGTGCTTGGACTCGTAAAGGGCGATATCGGCGGCCTTGAGAAGGCGGGACGGATCCGACCGGTCGGACGGAAAATGCGCGACCCCCAGGCTGAGGGTTACCTTTCCCATGGGCTGATGCTCACCGAACGGAAAGTTGGACTGTTCGACGCGCTCGCGGATGCGCTCGGCGAGCGTGTGGGCACCCACCTCGTCCACGCCTGGGCAGAGCACGACAAACTCTTCTCCACCGTAACGCGCGGCCAGGTCCGTCGTGCGGCACGCGCGGCGAATCACGTCGGCGACCCCGCGAAGCACCTGGTCCCCGGCGGGGTGGCCGTTGCGGTCGTTGTAATGCTTGAAATTGTCCACGTCGCAGAAGATCACCGAATAGATCGTGTTGTACCGCAGGGCGCGCTGGTGTTCTTGCTCGAGCTGACCCTTGAAGCAACGGACGTTGGCAAGGCCGGTGAGCTCGTCCGTGATCGAGAGTTCTTCTAGCTTGCGATTGAGCTGGGAAAGTTCGAGCAGATAGCTCTGCATCTTGTGCTCGGCCTCGCGCACGCCCGTCATGTCGTGGCTGATGATCTGGATCACCTCGCGCTGGTCTTGCAGCGCGAGCGCGCAAGCGGCGATGTCCATGATCAGTTCCTTGCCGCTCACGGTGCTCCAGCGGGATTCAAATTTCACGGGGTAGTAACGGCGGCGCGCGACCCGGAGGGACTTCTCCATGGCGGGCCGCTCGCGGTCGGTCACGAGTTCCAACAAGGGCTTGCCGATGAGGGTATCCGGCGCGCGTCCCAGCACGGTCTCGCACGCGTCGTTGGCGTCGCGGATGACAAAGGTCTCCGGATCCAAGAGAAACGTGGGATCCCGCAGACGTTCAAAGAGGTCCCAGTAGTTGGCCTGGCGCGAGGGGCGGTTGGTGGAATCGGGAGGAGCCATCTCCTCACCCTATCGGCGCAAGGGAAGGCTAAATGAACTGGTATCCGAGGGTCACCTGGAGCGCCGTAAGCGCTTGAGATTTAAAAGAAGTTTGGGAGTAATCCCCCCGCAAGAACAGCCCGTTGAGCTCCGGGTGCGAGAGACACCAAAGAAAGGTCCCTCCCCACCGGTAGCGAGGCTGGAGGGCGCCCTTACCCGCCAAAAGATAGGCGGCCCGGGCGGTGAGAACCCAGGTCTGCTGGCCAAAAATCTGCTTTCTGAAGCTCGCGGCCGCTTGGGGGCCGATGCCTTGGTAGGCGTCCAGGCTGCCTCCGGGCCCGCCCGGCACATTGGAGAACCCCAGGGCCAAGAGGCCCCCTAACGTCAAATTCCAGACGCCGTTGCCCCAGGGCAGCCTGAGGCCCAGGTCCAGGTCAAAGCGCTGGAGGCGGGTCCCCGAAAGCGAACCCTCCGCGCCCGCGGCAAGTCGCCAGCCCGTTCCGAACTCGGCCGAGAGGGAGGCCAGCCGAACGGCCGCCGCGCTCACGCCCGCGGCTGAACGGAGACCGGCTTCGGCCGACAGGGTCGCCGGCGGTGCGACCTCGGAATGGGTGAAGTGCTGGATCTTTTGCTGGAGCTGCTTCCACTCCGCGAAGTGGACCATCACGATCTCTCGCTGAAGGTTGACCACGCCCAGTGAGCCGATCAGCTCGACCTGGGTGTTTTCGCCCACCAGCGGAACCTCGATCGAAATATGGGTCGTGCGGTCCTCCGAATGCTTGAGGACCTGGTCGTTGAAAAAGAGGGCCCACCCCTGGCGTTTGAGCTCCGCCTCGAGGCGGACATAGGGCTGCGCCCCGCCCTTGACCGGCACGAGATACACGGGGGCTGACTGGGTCAGCCACTCCAGATCCCCGATGTGGTCATCCGAGGCGGACGCCAGGAGGAGGTGCGCCATGAAGGGGGTGTACTCCGAGGGGTCGGCGGCGGCGACGGCCTCGGCGGCCGCGGCGCCGCGCGGTGCCAGGCAGAACCCCAATAAAAGGACGAGTACGGCTCTTTTCATCGCTCCTTTCAGGGTAGCACAGCTTGACGGACCGCGTGAGCCGAGGGAAACCAGACACCATGTCCCCGCAGGGAGAACTCCTTAAAATCTGGTATCGGCGGCCAAAATGCATCGTGGGGGTGATTCATCTTCCACCCCTGCCCCACTACGCCTCGAGTCGGGGGCTCAAGTCCGTGATCGACAAGGCCCTGGCCGATCAGAGCGCCCTCGAGGAGGGCGGGATCCACGGCATCCTGGTCGAGAACGAGGACGATCAGCCCCATGAGGTCAAGGCATCCGCCGCCACGACCGCGGTCATGACCCGCGTGGCCCATGAGATGGTGCGGGCCGCGCGCACGGCCAAGGTGGGAGTCGAGATCCTGCTCAACGATCCCAAGGCCTCGCTCTCCGCGGCCCTCGGGTCAGGCGCCTGCTTCATCCGCACTGATTACTTTGTCGATCGCATGGAACGGCCCGAGTACGGCGGTGAGATGGAAATCGACGCCCGGGGACTCATGGACTTCAGGCACAGGATCGGCGGCGACGGCATCGCGGTCTTTGCAGACGTGCAGGTCAAGTACGCGCGGATGATCGAGCCGCGTCCCCTCGCCGAATCCGCGCGCCTCGCGCGGGAGCACCGCGCCGACGCGATCGTCGTGACCGGAACGCGCACGGGCGAGCCGCCCTCGTTGGACGACGTCCGCCAGGCCAAGGCCGG
>DATJFU010000454.1:0-3754 GCA_035495495.1 Bdellovibrionota bacterium | reverse complement strand
CTCGGCGTCGTCCGTTGGCGAAAAGTGCACCAGCACCTCCGTGCCGTCGTTGAACTTGAAGTAACGGTGCGTGTTGGGGGTCTTGTCGTGGTGAAACCGCCCCACCGGAAGTCCGCGGCTGCCGTCGGCGGCCACCATCTTGCCGGACCCGTCGACGAAGGGCGGGTCGCGGTACGTGAACATCTCCTGAAACTCGTCCAAGAACGCCTGGGCGACGGCCGAGTTCTGCACGTAGACCGACATGTTGGCGTTGCGCTCGGTGCCCATGCACGTCTCCGAGACGTTGGCGGTGCCGCTCCAGACGGTCAGGGCGTCTCCGTTCTGCAGCACCAGAAACTTGTTATGCATGATCGCGGCGTC
Organism: Bdellovibrionota bacterium; assembly: GCA_035495495.1. GTDB lineage: Bacteria > Bdellovibrionota > UBA1018 > UBA1018 > JADZFF01 > JADZFF01. The sequence goes on along the minus strand of DATJFU010000454.1, from coordinate 3,394 downwards.
GGGCCACTCGAGGCGGCCGGTGACGTCAGCGTCAGTCGCCGCGCCCTGGTTGAGCTCACCCGCGAGCTGGGCCGTGCCGGAGTACTGAAAATCCATGTTGGTCTTGGGCGGCTTGGTCCCGGGGGCCATGATCCCGTGGCCGGTCCATCCCGGAGCGAGAAGGCTAAAGACCAGGGGCAGGCCCACGCTCTTGGCGTCGGGTCCCTGGGTGTCGAAAACCGCGCGGATCTTGGTTCCACCGTGGAGGCGCTCCAGGATCGCGTCGTGCACGGGCTTCATGCTTCCGTCCAGGTCGTCCATCCCGTAGAGCGCCATCGCCATGGAGTCTCGGGCGTCGGACGAGATCTTGGAGCCCAGAACCCGCGCCACCGTGTGGGTGGGATCGAACTGGGCGATGTCCTTGTCCCACTGGTCCGTGAAGAAAGACTCGACCCGAAACGGTTCATCCACCACCTGGGGCACGCCGAGCCCCTCGGCGGCGTCCCGTCGCCAAACCGTGGTAGGCGTGATCCGAGGCGGCTGCTGCAGGCATCCCCAGTCCTCGAGGTCGTCGCAGAGGATGAACTCGGTCGACGAGTTCATGAGTCGGGTGAGGTTGTCCTTGGTCTCCTTGTCGGTGGGGCGTTCGCCCAAGAACGAAAGATAGTGCGCGATTCGGCCCGAGAACTTGGCGAGGTCCTCAGCCGAGAGATGGCGGCCCTTTTTGACGGCGGCAGTGACCATCGGCAGGTACGCCGAGTCCGCCGGGCCCGCCGACGGAAGCCCGGGCACGTTCACGGGGGACGCCGGATTCCGGCTGGGCGCAGGGGCCATGGCCAGGTGGCGGCCGACGCCAAAATGGCCTCGGAGGGCATAGGTCCCAGCGCCCATGGCGGTCGTAACCCCTGTAAATAAAAGGACTTTTGCGGCGCTCTTCAGATTCATGTGGGATTCCCCCACTGAACGGATCGGTTGAAACCGTCAAAAAACTGAGGGGCTAGCGGACCTTGAGGATCACGTTCGACCCGGAGCTCACAAACAGCGAATGGCCGTCGCTGGTCATCCCCACCGGCGCATCGACCTGCGCACCAGCCCCGCCTGGAGTGGTCGTCGCGGTCCCGTCCCCGAACAAGGTGGTGACCTCACCTGTCGTGATCCTCACCCGCTTGACCCGGTGATTGAGGCTGCTGGCCACGTAGACGTACACGCCGTCGGTCACCAGCCCGCGAGGAAAGCTGAAAGACGCGGTCACGCCGCTGGCCAATGTGGTGGTGACGCCCGTGGAAGGGTCAATCTTGCGCAAGGTGTTTCCGACCAGGTCCGCGACGTAGAGAAAGGTTCCGTCCGTGGCGATCCCCGCCGGGTTATTGAAATGCGCGGAAGATCCCGTTCCATCCGCCTCCGAGCAGAACGCCGAGTTCCCGGCCAGGGAGGTCACAAAATTCAACGTGAGATCGATCTTACGGATCTTACAGTTTCCGGTGTCCGCGACATAAAGAGACTGCCCGAGCACCACCAATCCTCCAGCCGAGTTGAACTGGGCGACGCCGATGGCACCGTCGAGCGTCCCGAGACCATTGCTGAAGAAGCTCGTTACGGCGCCGGATGTCGCATCGGCGAAGTGGATATTGTCGCCCTCCGTGAAGTACACGACACCGCCTGAATACGTGATGCCCTGCAAGGCCACCCGCCCAGGCACCAAAACCGATTCCACGCCCGAAGAAATGGTAACTTTGCGAATCTCCTGTGCCCCCTGATCCACCACGTAGAGGGACGTTCCGTCCGTGGTCATGTTCCCGGGATTGCTGAAGTGAAAGAGGTCGCTGGCTGCCGCCCCGTTGATGCCGGCCAGGATCGTGACATCGGGTTGAAGATGGAGCGGGCAGCCCTGGATCTCACCACCGAGAAGCGCCAGCGTACACCCAATGTCCACGTCCGAGATCCCCACGCCGCAGCCCCCGAGGAGAAGACCCAGCGGCATGAATAGGATCCAGTACCGCATACTACCGCCGCCAGCTCCGCGCCTCGCGGCTTTCGGCAAAGGTGCCGGTAGTGCCGTCCAGCCGCTCACGCACGGACTCGATCCGCACCTCTTTGACCTCCGGGTGCGTGCGGAAGAGGAGACGGGCGAGCGCGTCCTCGCCCGATGCGAGATGACCCAGGGTGCGACGCGTTTCTTCGTACCGCGTCCACGCCGCCGTGACTTCGGCGGACTCGGCCCGGCGGTTCAGGATTCCACCATCCAAAAAGACTTCGACCCGGTCGCGCTGAAAAGTGGAATACATGCCGTAGGCACCCAGCCGCCACGGGTGCACGCCGGCCCAATGGACGAGCGCCATCTGAACGCCGGGCCAGACCACCGCCAGGACCCAGACGGTACGAAAGAGAATCGCGCGCGCGCTCATAGATGGGCCCCCCAGCGCGAAAAAGCGGCCCAGAGAACCAGCATCGCGTCGCCGGCGAGAAAGGCCACGAGGGTTCTGCGGTTTTCCCAAAGATCGCCGACGGCCAGGACCAAAAGCCCGGCCATGAGAAGGCCAAACTGCCACTCACCCGCGACGAGTTCGAGTCCGAGGAGCACCACGAGCGCGCCGATCGCGGCACTGGCCGTCCGCTGCGCCGGCAGCACCAGGACCGCGGCACCCGCCGCGGCCTCGGCGACGAGCGCCGTCGTGCCCAAGAACGCGGGCCAGACCGACGCCGCCACGAACGGTCCGTGCGACGGGGGGATCGGCACGCCCAGAAGGTGAAACGCCGACGCGAGGGCGGGTCTTTGCACCGAGAGCCAGAGGGGAAACGTGCCCCGGATCCACACGCCGTACGCGACCTTCTGGACGGCCGACCAGACGAGCGCCAGACCGGGCAGGCTCTTCAAGGCGGCGTCCAAGGGCAGGTCCTCGGCGGCGCCGAGGGCACCGAGCAGGAGGACCAGCATCTCGAGAGACGAATGGTTCGAGAAGGTCGGAAACTCGCGCCAGCCCAGGACCGCCGCTTTGAACAGGGCCGCGGCCGCCAAAAGTGGCGTCCGGGACCGGTCGGCGCTGACCGTCCACCACCGGCCCGCGAGGAGGAGAAACCCCAAGAAAGGGATCGCATCGACCCAAGACTCCCCCCAGATGAGCTCGGTCCCGTAGCGCGCCGCCACGTGCACCAGGAACCACCCCATGAAGGTTTCTACGGTTGGGATCACATCCCTAATTTATCACACGGTAGAAAAGCAAAGGGCGCCCTCACCCGTGGGTGAGAGCGCCCTTGCCCCCTAACCGGGACTGCGATCTCGGTCTGCCGGCCTCGCCGGCTCGGCCTTACTCGCGGTCCACCGTAATTTCGCAGGACTTGCCAAAGTTTCCGTGGGGGCCGGCGAACAGGGCCCAGCTGCAGTGAATGCTCTTTGCGCTGTAGATCGAGTACTCGA
>DATJFU010000453.1:0-7276 GCA_035495495.1 Bdellovibrionota bacterium | reverse complement strand
CGCCCCTCGCCCAATCGACCGGTGGCGGGATCATGGGAGCCTGTTTCTACATGGGGTACACGGACACCCTTTGGCAGCAGGTCGAAGCGGCCTATGACCGCTGCGGCGTTCGCTGCTTCGCCGCCGGCTCAGAGATCGGCCAGATCTCGGCCGAAGGTTACTGCGCCGCCAGCATCGCGGTCGGTGGCCTCGACGACCCCGGCTTCATCGCCCAACCACCCCTCCCCTTCTGCGGTGAGAACGTCGCCCTCGGCTGCAAAAGCGAATACGTCTCAACCGCCATCTACGACATCCCGTCCTGCGCCCGGTACACCCAAGGTGTTTTTGAGAACACCTTTGAGAACTCGGTTCGCCAGGATTGCTTCGTACCCGCCGACGTTCCGATCTCGGACGGCCGCTCGCAACCCTGGTTATAAGCGTAGAACTCAATCTGAAAAAACGAAGGACGTGTCATGAAAACGAGAGAGAGACTGAGTAAGCATCTGACCCGCACCGCAGTGTGTACCATTCTGGCAGTGGCTACCCTTCCGGCCCTCGCCAGCGAAGCCCAAGCCTTCGGACCCGGCAGGATCATCGACGAACCCACCCATGTCGGGGTGATTTCGGTCGCGGATCCCGGTCCGGTGGTCGCCGCCCCAGAGGCGGCGCCCATCGCGGCTCCGGCGGCTGCGGACGTCAACCCGGATAGTCCCGCTGACGGTCTGGCCCTGGGCCAGCGCAACGGAAAGATCCTGGTGGATCGCCTGATCCAGTCGACGGTGGGGCACGGCGGGTGTGCCGCGATCCCCCACCTCGATGCGGCCCTGATCCGAGTCGCCCATAGCATCCGTCCCCCCACCGGACACGACGACGCGTTCACGGTGGCCTTCATCGAGGGCTACCTGAAAGCGATCCGCGACGGGGAGCGGCTGGCCCGCAAGGGCTGCTCGGCTCTGACCCATCACAGCGGGGCCTTTGCCGGCCAGCTCTACGGTGAGCTGATCTGCACGGTGACCACGCTGAGCTTGGATCTGGCCCAGAAAGTAGAAGTGGTCCCCCTCTACGACGGATGGAGTGGTGGTTCGGCCGAGGTGATCGACTCGTGCAGGGAGTCCCTCCAGCTCACGCTGGAATCCTGCGCGGGCGAAGAGGCCGCCACTGCACTGACCGCCCAGGTGGATCTCAGCTGCCGCGACTAATCGACCCATAACCACACGATCAAAGAACACAGGAGATCGTCATGCGTACCGAGAAACTGAAGGCAAGCGAAGGCAAACACCCACTGGCGGAGTCCAGCCTGGGTAAAACCATGAAAAAGGCCCTGATTGCCTTGAGCGGGACCCTGACGCTCCTGACCCTGTCGGCGGGGGAAAGCCTGGCCTTTCCCCCGCCCCAGGCGCCCGCCTGGGGCATGCACGCCCACGGTCCGGGCAACCACGGCGGTGGAAACGGCCACGGCTGGGGCCCCGGCGGTAAGCACGCGAGCGTCCGGCCCCCGCGCCCGGGCCGCATCGGCGACCAGCGCGCTTACGAAATGATCTCGCAGAACCTGGCGGCCGCGGGCGATTGCTCGCAGCTCGGTGAGAGCCTCCGCCGTCTTTCGAACCGGCTTCTCACCCAGACGGCCCAGGTGAACACGGCCCTATCGCACATCCCACCGGCCATCCCCGGTGACCTGCACAGCCAGCTCCATGAGCAGGCTCGCCGGCGGGTCCTCACCGAGATGCTTCAGAACACGGAATTCTGGACCGGCATCTGGGACCGCCTGGCCGAGATGTACCGCAGCTGCGACATGGAGTGCTTTGACGACGGCGCGGCCATCGGCGAGATCTCAGGCCTAGGCTACTGCTCGGCCAGCGTGCAGGCGGGCGGCCTTCTCGGCCCCGGCCTCGCGTTTCAGCCCCCGATGCCCGTTTGCCAGACGGCCATCAACATCGGCTGCCAGCAGGCGTACCACGAGGCGGCCCGCACCTTTGAAGGCTGCGACGCTTACTCGACGGGCTCCTACCAAGAAACGTTCAACGAATACTTCAGCCAGGACTGCGACCCGAACCTGTAGTCCGACGGGCTAGAGCTTGAGCTGCCGCCAGAGCAGGTCCAGGGCCCGCTGACTGAAGTAGAGCCGGTTTTCGTCCCTCTCCCTCAACGCGGGAGCCTGGGTCTGAACGTGAGCCAGCAAACCCCCGGGGCCTGCCACGGCGACGTGACAGAGCCCCACGGGTTTTTCTGGGGTACCACCCGTGGGTCCCGCGATTCCGGTGAGGGAGACCGACCAAACCTCGACCTCCTGGAGACCGGCGCCGATGGCGCGGTAGCGGCCCGCCTCGGCCATGGCCTTGGCCACGGGCTCTGAGACCGCGCCGTGCTTGGCGATGAGCGCCGGGTCGACGCCCAGACTCTCTTTGGCCAGGTCGTCGTAGGTCACGAATCCGCCCCAGACGACCTCGGAGCTCCCCGAGATGTCGGTGAGCCGTTTGGCGACGAGGCCGCCCGTGCAGGACTCTACCGTCAGCACCCGCGCCTTGCGGGATCTCGCCGCCTCGATCACCACTCGTTCGAGGGGCGCGAGTTCCTCCGCGCGGCTCGCGCGAGAAAAGGTCTCAGGGGCCAGAAGTCGGTCCATCTCACCGCAGAGGCGGTCAAACTCGCCGCCGAGCTCGCCGTGGCCGATCATCTCGAGGCCCACATGATTTTCCGGAAACCGGGTGCGAAAAATCACCTCGATCTGGGGTGGAATGATGCCGATCTGCTTTCGGATCCTCGCCTGCAGCTCACTCTCCCGGGTGAACTGCGTGGCCCAGTGCATGGCCTTATAAGCGGCGTTCTCGCTGAGCGCCGCGATCACGTGCTGCCAAAGCATGGCCCGCATCTCTTTGGGGACACCCGGGAGAAAGAACCAGCGGCTGCCATCCTTTTCCCAAGAAAAACCGGGTGCCGTCCCCGCCGGGTTCTCGAGAATGCGGGCGCCGACCGGCAGAAAGGCCTGCTTCAGGTTGTCGGAGTCCTTGGGGTCAAGCTCACGGCCCAAACTTCTGAAGCGAGCTTGGATCTGGGCCACCGCCTCGGGCCGCGACGCCAAGGCCACCCCCTTGTACCGGGCAAATGCCTCGGCGGTGAGGTCATCGACCGTCGGACCCAGACCCCCCGTGACCACGATGAAATCGCTGCGCGCTTCGGCGACCTGAAAAGCGTCGATGACCTCGTCCATCACGTCACCCACGCGCTGGGCGAAGCGGGCCACATGTCCCTTTTGCTTCATGACTTGGGCCATGAAGGAGCTGTTGGTGTCGATGACCCGTCCGTCGAGGACCTCGCGGCCGACGGCGATGAACTCAATCCGTTCCATCAAGTTCCTCCTTCGGCGCCGGGTCCACGTGCAGGGCCGCCTCCCAATCCGGGAGCGGGCGTTCGGCGGCGCCGTAGTCGATCGCAAGGGACGCGGATTGATCCACCGCGGTCCGGCGCTTGTCGTACTGAACGATCATGTTGGGCGTGGACCAGCCGGCGAACTCCTGGATAGCGCGGTCCGGAATCTGGCGATCCCGGGCATTGGAGATGGCCGTTGCACGGCACGAGTGGGGTGACACCCGCGCCTGAATCCCCGCTTGCCGAGCGTATTTGACCACCAGGTAGTAAACCGTCGAGGGATCCAGGGGCTTGAGCGCCATTCCACCCAACACGCCCCGTATACGCGCCGCCACGAACAAGAACCCGCCCTTGGTGGCGTTTCGACGGGTCATGGCAAAGAAGTAGCGGATCGAATTCCACACGGCGGGCGGCAACACGACGATTCGCTCGCGCCCCCCCTTACCCATGAGCCTGAGCACCCGATGGCCGCGCTCCACCGAAAGCTGTGAGGTTCTCAGGCTGCAGAGCTCGGAGCGCCGAAGCCCGCAGTAGAAAAGCACCATCAGAACCGCGTAGTGGAGGGCGCCGACCCGCGTGTGGAGATCGGGCAGAGCCAGGATCCGGCGCACCTCTTCGTCCGTGAAACCCACGGTGCGGGACAGCCGCGACGGGTTGAGAAACCTCACACCCTCGGCCGGGCTCCTCGCCAGGTGGCCGTCCTCGACGAGCCATGAAAAGAGACTCTTTAGGGCGGCGAGACGCCGGTCCACGGACGACGCCTGGAGTCCCTCGCCCAGCAGGGTCTCCTTGAATCCCACGACAACCGAGCGGTCGAGGATCTCGTCCCTGCCGCGGGCCTCCGCCCGCACGAGCAGGTACTGCAGAAAGCGCTTCAGGTCCCTGGAGTAGGCCCGGCGCGTGTGCTCCGAGCGCTGATCGAGAATGAACCCCTCGAGGCTAGATCGCAGACCGGCCGAGGGCGTCAGCAGGTCTCCGACGAGGAGGCGGCCGCCACGGTCACTGTCACGCACGGGCTCCTTGGGTGCGGGCGCCGGAGGCAGAGGCCGGGGCGTGGTCTCGATCGGTATGGGGAGCTGTGGGGTGGGATCGCCGGCTGAGGATATGCGAAACCAGGAATGCGCCCTGGGACCGCGCCGCCGTGGGGTCACCGAAGGAGGACCTTTCGGGGCGCTTCGCGCTGAAGCCCCGCGGCTCCGGCGCATTCGCCGCACCAGGAGCCGTCCCACCTTCACTTTCGCCTCCGCTTGGCGTCCTTGTACGCCGCCGTGAATCTCCTCACCCGCGCGCCATCCAGGGGCTGGCCAGCGAGACCGCCCCGTCGAAGGGCCGATCCGACCAGGATTCCGCGGGCGTGCTTGAGCAGTCCCGGGAGCGTTTCGGGCGTGGCACCGCTCCCGACGTACAGGGGTACTCCGGCCTTCTTGGCGCCGCGGCCCGCGACGCCAAGCCGGTTTTCTTCGACCGGGCGGCCCGTGCCGGCACCCGTGATGATCACGGCGTCGGCCAGGCCCCGAAGGGCCGTATCGTCGACCGCCTGGGCCACGTCGTCGCCGTTCAAGGGCCTGGCGTGCTTCACGAGCACGTCGGCCATGATCTTTACCCGCGACTGCAGGCGCTGGCGCTCGCGCAGGATCTCGGCCGCGCGTCCCTCGATGATCCCCTGATCCGTGGCCGCGGCCCCCGTGAGGACGTTGATGCGGATGAAGTCGAGGCCCGTCACGCTCGCCACGGCGAGGGCGGCGGCCCCGTCGTTACGGAGGACATTGAGGCCAAGGGCCACTCGGCAGTTCTCACGGACGGCGGCGCAGATCACCGAGAGCGCGGCCACGGTCTCGGACGGCACCCGGTCCTTGTAAAAAGGCGCGTCGCCAAAGTTCTCGAGGATGATGCCGTCAAAGCCCGCTCGCTCGAGGAGCCTAGCTTCTTCGAGCGCCCACGAACCGGCGCGGTCCAGGGCGTCCGAGGGCGCACGCCCCCACGCCCGCGGGCTGCCGGGCAGCGGAGGCAAATGGATCACACCCACGAGCGAGGGCAGCTGGCCAGCCTTGTTGGGAGCCACGCTATTTCTTTCCCGTCACGCGCTTCCAGAGCCCGCCCAGGCCGGCGGCTCCGGAGGGAGACGAGCCGGCGCCATCGAGCAGACGCTGGGCTTCTTCTGCCGAGACCTTGCCCTCGGCGGCGGCGCGCTCGACGATCTTGCGGGCCTCGTCGACCGAGAGATCGGCGCCCTCTTCGGGCTCGGCGGGGGCGCCGATCCCGGGCATGCCCGGCATTCCACCCATCCCGCCCATTCCGCCCCCCATTGCGCCAGAGAGCGCGGTCATCTGCTGAAGCAGGCCGGGAGGCAACGAGCGCTCGAGCTCGGCGGCCTCGCGGGTCACGTCCTTGCCGGACATGGCCTTTTGCATGAGGGTCTGGATCTTGAGGAGCTGCCCCTTGGGCAGTCTGCGCATCGCCTTCTGGAGGTTGGCGACGGCCGTGGGGTCGAGTGAGGACGGGTCAAAGCCGCCCATGGGGCCGCCCGGAGGCATACCCATGCCCGAGGGAGCCGCTGGCGCCGGCCGTGGGGGCTCAGCCGCCAGCCCATGGCATCGTTTGTACTTCTTGCCGCTACCGCAGGGGCACGGATCGTTGCGCCCCACCACCTTTTCCGTCATAGAGCCGACGATCTTGCCCCGCCGGCCCCCGCCTGTCCACCGCGCGCATTGCTTGCGGCGCTCCGCATCATGGCATTAGACTGGAGAGCACTGTGCCCTTTCACCGCCGGCAACTCATCACCGCAGGGGCCATCTTTCTCCTGGGCATCGTTCTCTTTGGCCTGGGAATCCAATTTCCCAAGGGGCACGACTTCGACGAGTTTCATCAGGTGCCCGAGGCCAAGGAGCTGCTCGATGGCCGGCTCGAGCGGCCCATCGCGCAGCCTCCCCTGTCACGTTATCTGGTCGCCGCCAGCATCGCCGCCGACGCGGACCGCCCCTTTGGGTGGCGCTGGATCGGCGTCGTCTTTGGGGGCCTGGCCCTGGCGGGAATCTACTTCTGGGCCCTGGCGCTCTTTCACGAAAACCAGACGGCGCTCTGGGCCGTGGGGCTCGCCGCGGTCAACGGACTCCTTTACGTGCAGTCCCGCATCGCCATGCCGGACACGTTTCTCATCACGTTCTTGGTCTGGGCCCTGGCGCTCTTCACGCTCTTCTGGTCACCCGGGCTCTCGCGCCGGCGCGCGCGCCGGCTCCTGACGGGCAGTGGAATTCTCTTCGGCCTCGCCCTGGCGACCAAGTGGTCGGCCCTGGCTCCCTGGTTCACGTGCCTCGGCCTCTTTGGAATGGTCCGCCTGCTTCAGCGCTGGGAGGCGCGCTTTGGCCACGCGTCTCCGTGGCACGAGCGCATGCCGGGCCACCGCGACTGGTACTCGCCGTCGCTCTGGTCCAACCTCAAGGACCGCGTGTTCTGGATCCACCTGGGACTCATCCCCATGGGCGTCTACGTGCTCAGCTTCTTGCCCCTGTTTCTTCTCAAGAGCTCGAACGTGACTCTGGGGGATTTCTGGTCCCTCCAGATGGACATTCTCAATACCCACCTGCAGCCCAAACCCGGCCATCCCTACGCGAGCGCCTGGTACGAGTGGCCGCTCATGCTCAAGCCGATCTGGTACGCCTTCGACAAGGAGGGCGCGGGACAGGCGTGGGTCCGGGGCGTCGTTCTCCTCGGCAATCCTCTGGTGCTCTGGCCGGGCCTCGCCGCCGTCGCCTTCAGTGCCTGGGCGTGGGTCCGTCACCGTTCCCAGAGCGGCTTTCTGATCACGATTCTCTTTCTCTGCCTCTGGATGACCTGGGTGGTGATCCCCGCGAAGGGAACGTTCTTCTACCACTACATTCCGGCCGCGCTCGTCCTAGGCCTAGGGCTCACCTACGCGGGCCACGCGGTCTCG
>DATJFU010000452.1:0-2752 GCA_035495495.1 Bdellovibrionota bacterium | reverse complement strand
CGTCCTTCAGGGCCTCCTCGAGCGAGTGCACGTCGGATCCGAGCTCGCGCTGGGTGATCGACGCCTTCTGGTCGCGGAACACGAATTCGATCGGGTCCTCCACGCTGATGACGTGAACGGACCGGTTCTGGTTGATGAAGTTGACCATCGCGGCCATGGTGGTCGACTTACCGCTGCCCGTGGCGCCCGTGATGAGGATCAGGCCGCGCTTGCGCTGGCACATCTCCTTGAGCACGGCCGGAACTCCGAGGTCCTCGAGGCGGGGAATCTGGAACGGAATCATCCGGACCACGGCCGCGAGCGTGCCCTTTTGGTGGAACACGTTGCAACGGAAGCGGCCCAGTTCTTCGAGACGGAACGAAAAGTCGATCGAAAGGTTGGTATCGAGCCCCCGGATCTGCTTGTCGGAGAGCACCCCGTAGATGATGTGCTGGATGGCCTCGGCGCCCAGGGTCTCCATCTTGGCGGGCACGAGCTTGCCGTTGATGCGATACAGGGGCGGGCGATCCACCTTGAGGTGGAGGTCCGAGGCGCCGTATTTGAGCAGCGCGCGGACCAGGTACTTCATGTCGTAGCGGACGCCGGTGGTCTCGATCGTGGGCTCGTGGACCGGCATGTCCTCGTTTGTGGGCATGGCGGGGGCCGCCGGCATGGCCGGACGCGCGGCGGGGCGAACCACGGCGAGGCGCGTGGCGCCGCCGGCGGGAGTCGGTACCGTGCGCGAACCCGTGTACTCATCGGGCGACGGCATCACCGGCATTTGAGGCGGCTTGCGCACTGGATCGCTCATGCGGCCTCCCCGGACTTCTGGTTCCCGTGCGTGGCGGCCCAGGCCATCATGAGACGCAGCTCGATGGCCTTGGCGGCGTATCTGCAAAACTGATTCATCTCGTCCAGGTCGGATTCGCTGAAGTCGTCCTCGGCAATGCGGTTGATGAGTTCGATCACGCCAAAGACCTTTCCGCGGATGACCAACGGGATGGCCACCATGTTCCTAACGACAAAGCCGACCGCGTGCGAGATCGAAGCGAGGTGCTTCTTGTTCTCCTCGGCGTTGCTCATGTGAAAGGGCAGTTTGGACTCGACCACGTGCCCGACGATTCCTTGCCCGAAGGGGATGACAAACTTGACAACCTGGTCGGCGCCGTAGCCGACCGCGGTGCGGAAAAAGATGCTCTGCTCCTGGTAGTTCACCTCGAGGATCGAACCGGCCTCGCAGCGTGAGGCGGCCACGACGACCCGGAGCAGCTCCTGCGCGAAGTCGGCGAAGTCGTGGTCCTTTGAGAGTTGGTCCAGGATCGCTTCGAGGAACCCGGCCCGGGCGGAAAGGACCTCGAGGTCCTCCACGTCGAGCAGCGGTTGATGTGCGGGCGCGTTCGAGTCCAACGGGCTTCCCCCTTGTCCCCGCTTCGGTGCCGTGGAAGCATCTCTTTAATGGGCCTGAGACTCGCCAAAGCCTTGACCGTCCTCTTGGCCGTGACGCAACTCATGTCCTGCGGCCTGCAGCTGGGCGCGGCCGATCCGGGCGAACCCTCGGGCAACATCATCGGCCAGGCCACCTTCGTCGAACAGAACGGCTTTACGGCGAGCGGAACGGCCACCCTGTACTCCCAGGGCAGCAATCACTTTGTGCTGCGTCTGAGTTCCATGACGCTGCCCTCGAGCACGAGCACCCTGCGCCTGAACGTCTCAGTGGGCACCAATCCGATCGACACCATCGTGGGCCTCACTTCGGGGGCGCACAACTACACCTTCACTTACGCGGACGGTGGAAGCTTTGTCTCGGTCCAGATCTTCAACCAGCCGGCCACGGACGTGGCGGTGGCGACTTTTTGACGCTCAGGGAAGGCTCAAGGCGTCCTTGTACTCGACGAGCTCCTGGATGTTGCGGACCTCACGGATCTTCCACTCGGCGCCGTCCAGGGTCATCTCGGCCAGCTTGCGGTTACTGACCTTGGACTCAAACTGCCCGCTCTGGTCAAAATAGGTGAGCTCGTACTCGACCGTCGTCTCGGTATCCGACACGGGCTTGACCCGGACGATCTTGAGGTTGTGGAACTTGCGCTTGTTGTCGACGAAGTTCTTTTTGAACTCCTCCTCAGTCCACGCCTCGAGGCGGTTCTTGGCCTCGCCCGTGAGAAAGTCCGAGAGGGTCGCGCGGTCCGCCGCGCCCGATACGGCGAAGCTCTTGGAGATGTAGGCCTCGAGGCGCTTGCGCGGGGGCTGCGGCCCTCCGCCACCGCCGGTGCAGCCCGAAACGAGTCCCACGACGGTCAGGGCAGCCGCGAGTCTAAAGAACATGTCCCTCTCCCTTGAGTCTCTCGACGAAATCCCCCAGCTCTTTGCGGGTGTCCGCGGAGTTCTCACAGAATCTGAGCCCCATTCCCTGGCGGTCCGGCAGGTAGCCCACCGGCTCGGCCTGGCAGCTGACCTGCCGGCCGCGATACGCCAACTCGAGACCCAAGAGCCCCGCGGGCGGTTTTTTCAGCGTCGGGAGGCCAAAAATAAAGACCCCCTCCGCGTCGAGCCGCGCGACCTGCAGGTCACGCTTACCCTCACTGAGATCCAAGCGGCACACGAGGCCTGGGAGCGGCTTGGGCCTGCCGACGTACCAGCGAAGCCCCGGGTTGATGTAGGCGGCCCCGAGCTCCCGGCGGGCCCAGGTGATCCAAACGTACCAGTAAGCGCAAAGCCCGAGGGTCAGAAGCCCCATCCAGAAGCCGCCCTCTTGGATGGCCCACCAGGCGGACAA
>DATJFU010000451.1:0-3012 GCA_035495495.1 Bdellovibrionota bacterium | reverse complement strand
CGCCACCGCCGGAGAAACTCTGGGAAGCCTTCAGGGACGGGGACTGGTCCACCTTTCTCAAGATCGCCAAGGAGCGGGCCCTCTACGTCGTCCTGAGCCCGTGGCGGTTTTTTAAGTTTCTCTCCTTTGTCGTGGGCTCGTTCGTCCTCGTTTGCGGCATGGGGCTGGGCCTGTACCTCTGGCACTTCTACCGCTCGCTGCCCGACCTGGAGCACAGCACCTTTGAGACCGTGCGGGACCGGGCCCGGGTGAGGATCAAGGACCGGCTCGAGGACAAGAGCAAGCTGTACCGGTGGACCCCCATCCAGGACATCAGCCGCGACATGATCTACGCCGTGGTCATGAGCGAGGACGCCTCTTTCTTTGAACACGACGGCATCAACTGGGACGCCCTGGCCAACTCCTTGGCCCTCAACCTCAAGAAGCGGTCTTACAAGTACGGCGCGAGCACCATCAGCCAGCAGGTGGTCAAAAACGTCTTTCTAACGTCCGAGAAATCCGTGATGCGCAAGCTCAAGGAGATCATCGTGACCCAGCGGCTGGAGGACCGGTTCGACAAGAACGCGATCCTCGAGCTGTACCTGAACCTGGCCGAGTTCGGTCCCGACATGTTCGGCATCCGGGCCGCGGCCGAAAACTTCTTTCACAAGACGCCCGCCCAGCTCGACGCGGCGGAAGGCGCCTTTCTGGCCCTCATGCTCCCCTCGCCCCGGCGCCTGTACTACTCCATCTTCGAGAACCGCAACCTGAGCCCGGACAAGCGCAAGAAGCTGGACCGGATCTTGAGGGACATGCTCCACTTGGAGTACATCAGCCCCGTGCAGTACAAAAAATACATCCATAAAAACTTCTTCGCCCACGCCCCAAGGCATCCCACCCCGGGGATCAAATGAACCCGGAACAGGTGACCGGCCCGGCGTGGAACCTGGAGTCCGAGTACCCCGGCATCGAGACCGGTCCGTTTCGCACGGATTGGAACGAAGCCGAGAAACTCGTGGGCGAGCTCGAGGCCTTGACGGCCCGGATCACCATTCCACCCAAGGACGCGCCCGGGTCCGCCTGGTCGGCGCAGGTCCCCCATCTCCAGAAGGCCTGCAAGATCCGGCAAGAGCTCGAGCTGAGGTCCTGGAACCTCGCACGCTACCTGCACATGGCCATCAGCGTGGACACGTCACGCGCGGATCTGCGCAAGCAGCGCTCCGAGCTCCAGGCGTTGGAATCACGGTGCGAGCAGGCGTGGAACCCGGCCGAGCTCTGGATCGCGCTCGCTCCCGCCGACGCGGCGGAGGCGTACCTCTCGGACGCCAAGGTGGGACTCGAACGCTTCGTGGTCGAACGCAGGCGCCTGCTGCGGGACCAGAAGCTGGGGCTGCCCGAGGAGAACCTGGTCTCGGCCCTCTCGGTCGACGGCTTTGACGCCTGGGGCACCCTGTACGACAACATCGCCGGCTCGATCCGCTGCACGGTGCAGACCCCCGAGGGCGAACAGACCTTCGGCGCGGCGGCGGCCCAGGAGTTCACGGCCTCCACCCAAGAGCCCGTCCGAAAGAGCGCGTACCTTGCCCTCGAGGCGGCCTGGGGCGTTCACCGCGAATCCTGCGCGGCCATCTTGAACGCGCTCGCGGGCTGGCGCCTGGAGATGTACCGGCGCAGGTCCCACACGCGGCAGGTGGGCTTTCTCGACGGCGCGCTTTACAGCTCGCGCATCGAGCGGGCCACCCTCGATACCATGATGGAGGCCATCACCACCGACGGCCGTGCCGTGGGTCAGCGGGCCTTGAAGGCCATGGCCCGGGCCATGGGCAAGAAGAAGATCGATTGCTGGGACTTCATGGCCCCCGCGCCGCCCCTGCCGGGCGCCAGCGCCGCAAAACCCATTCCGTTCGCCCAGGCCGTCGAGACGGTCGCGAGCTGCGGCGACGAGGTCGATCCCGAATTGGGTGCCTTTGTCCGCATGGCCGCCGAAAAACAATGGATCGAGGGCCGGGTGCTGCCCAACAAGCTCCCCGGCGCCTACTGCTCCAAGTTCATCAAGTCGCGCACGCCGCGGGTGTACCTCACCTACCAGGGCACGCCGTCCAACGTGCGGACCCTGGCCCACGAGCTCGGGCACGCCTACCATAACTGGGTGATGCGCGAGCTGCCGCTGTCCCAGGCTGGCTACCCCATGACCCTGGCCGAGACCGCGTCGATCCTCATGGAGACGCTCGTCAACGACGTGCTCAAACGCCAGTCCGACGCGGCCACCTCCTGGGCCGCGAGCTGGGACGACGGGGCCAACGCCGCGGCCTTCTTGCTCAACATCCCCTCACGCTTTACCTTCGAGCGCGAGTTCTACGAGCGACGGGCCAAGGGTGAGCTCACCGTCGAAGAGATCTCCGAGATCAGCGAGCGGCACTTCACGGAGCATTACGGCCAGGTCATGGGCCAGGTGCCCAAGGCCTTCTGGCAGACCAAGCTGCACTTCTACATCTCGGGCGTGAGCTTCTACAATTTTCCGTACTCGTTTGGGTACCTCTTTGCCCTGGGCGTGTACGCGCAACGGCAGAAGCTGGGCAAGGGTTTTGCCCAGGCCTACCGGGCGCTCCTCAACGACACGGGCCGCATGACGGCCGAGGACGTCGCCAAGAAGCACCTGGGCGCCGACCTGACGAAGCCGGATTTCTGGCGCGACAGCATCCGGATGGCGGAGGAGCGGGTGCAGCTCCTCGAAGAAGCCGTGCTCCGCCAACCCGCGGGCAACGCGTGACTCAAAAGAAGCTGAAGCTCCAAGGGGCGCAGTCCCTGCCGCGGAGTCATGCCCGGGCCCTGGCTCTCCGGTCATTCGCGCCCGTGGATGACGCCGCGGCCGCGGTCCGCGCGCTGGGTTACGTGCAAATCGACACCATCTCGGTGGTCGAGCGCGCGCACCATCACGTGCTCTGGTCCCGCCTGGGCGAGCGCTACTCGCCCGCCGACTTGGATCGTCTGCTCGCCCAAGAGCGCCGCGTGTTCGAGTACTGGAGCCACGCG
>DATJFU010000450.1:0-2604 GCA_035495495.1 Bdellovibrionota bacterium | reverse complement strand
CCGTTTCACCGTGTGATGGTCGTGGCTCTGGAAAAGGGCGCCGAGCTGGAATTCGTCGAAGAACTTTCGGGCGGTGGAACCGATGCCCGCAGCTGGGGCCTCTGGCTCGTCCGCGCGGCAGGGGGCGCAAGCGCCAAGGTGTCGGCGGTGCAGCTCCTCGAGGCTGGCACCCGTGCCTTTGAACGGCGTTACCTCTCGGCCGCGGCATCGGCCCAGGTGGATCTTCTCGAGACCGCCGTGGGCGCCGGCCAGTGGCAGGGCAGGGTCGAGACCGAGTGTTTCGGCCCCGGCGCCCGGGTGGGAGTCAAAGCCGCCGTCCGTGGAGCCGGTTCACAGCAGTTTGATTTCTGGGTTACAGCCCGCCATGGCGTCGAGCGCAGCTCGAGCGCGGTCGAGCATTGGGCCGCCGTCGGCGGCAGGGCCAAGAGCACCTTCAACGGCAACCTCGTGATCACGCACGAAGGAGTCAAGACCGACGCCTTTCAGAAGAGCCGCGGCCTCTTGCTCTCGCGTGAGGCCCAGGCCAACGCGGTCCCCAAGCTGGAGATCGCCACCGACGACGTCGCCTGCGCGCACGGCGCCAGCGTCGCGCCCATCGGCGATGAGCAGCTCTTTTACCTCGAGAGCCGGGGCCTGCCCCGCGCCGAGGCCGAACGCATGATCATCGACGGTTTCATCGAGCCCGTGGCGTCGCTCCTGCCTTCGGACGGGCTCCGCGCCCGGATCCAAGACCGCATCCAAAGCGAGGTGCGCCCATGACCTGGGACATCGCACGCATCCGCGCCGAGTTTCCGATCCTGGGCCGAAAGGTGCATGGCAAACCGCTCGTGTACCTCGACAACGCGGCCAGCAGCCAGCGCCCGCGCGCGGTGATCGACGCCATATCGAGCTACTACTCGCACGACCACGCCAACGTGCACCGGGGCGTCCACGAACTGTCCCAGGTGGCCACGGACAAGTACGAGGGCGCCAGGGCGCGCATCGCTTCATTCATCGGCGCCGGCTCCGAGAGCGAGATCATCTTTACCCGTGGCACCACCGAGTCGATCAACCTAGTCATGCAGACCTGGGGCCGCGCCAACGTGCGCGCCGGCGACGCGGTGGTCGTGACCCGCATGGAGCACCACTCCAATTTCGTCCCCTGGCAGAGCCTTGCCAAAGAGAAGGGCGCCGAGTTCCGCATCGTCGAGCTCACCCAGGATCTCACCCTGGATTGGGACTCGCTCAAGCGCGCGCTCTCCGGTAGGCCCAAGCTAGTGGCCATCTCGCTGATGAGCAACGTGCTGGGACTTCTCCAGCCCGTCGCCGAGGTCGCGGCGCTGGCCAAGAAGGCGGGCGCCCACGTCCTGGTCGATGCCGCCCAGGCCGTGGCCCACGTGCCGATCCGCGTCGGGGATCTGGGCCCCGTGGATTGGGTGGCCTTCTCGGGTCACAAGATGTGCGGGCCCACGGGCACCGGCGTCCTCTGGGGCCGCAAAGAGGTCCTCGAGACGATGCCGCCCTACCACTTTGGCGGCGACATGATCCGCAAGGTGGGCGATCAAGAAACGACTTTCAATGACCTCCCGTGGCGCCTGGAGGCAGGCACTCCGCACGTGGCCGGCTTCGTCGGGCTGGGAGCCGCGGTGGAATATCTGTCCAGCCTGGGCATGGACAAGATCCACGCCCAAGAGAAGGTCCTGGGCGAATACCTCTTTGAGAAGGTCGGCTCCGTGCCCGGGCTCAAGATTTGGAATCCGCCCATCCGCCTGGGCGGAGTGCGAGCGCCGCTCGTTCACTTCAGCATGGAGGGCATCCACCCCCACGACCTGGCGCAGTTTCTGGACGCCGAGGGCATCGCGGTCCGCGCCGGACACCACTGCGTGCAGCCACTGCTCTCCAAGCTCGGCGTGCCCGCGACGACCCGGGCGAGCCTGGCGTTTTACAACACGACCGACGAGATCGATGCCTTGATCCAGGGCCTCACGGCCGCGCGGAGGTACTTCGCATGAGCGAACTCGACGCGCTTTACCAGGAGATCATCCAGGATCACCGCAAGGCGCCCCGCAACTTCGGGCCCTTGGCGGGATCCAACGTCACGCAGGAGGGATACAACCCCCTTTGCGGTGACCGGGTGGTGCTCGAGCTCGACGTGGAAGGCGGCAAGCTCAAGGGCTGCGGCTTTCAGGGCGAAGGCTGTGCGATCTGCATGGCCAGCGCGAGCCTTATGACCGAAGAGGTCAAGGGCTATACGGTGCCCGAGGCATTGGCAGCGGTTCAGGATTTCAGGGATCTGATGATGGGCAAGCGCGAGCCCGACGAAAGCGGCGATCGCGAGGTCGAGGCGTTGGCGGGCGTGCGGCGGTTTCCGGTGCGGATCAAGTGCGCGCTCCTGCCCTGGACCACTTTGAGAGAGGCATTGGAGAAATGAACGAGGCAGCCATGGACGACAACGGCAAAAAAGATGCGACGGCGCCCCTGCAGTCCGCCCTCCCGGCCGAGGGTTGGCACGCCCCCGCGCCCACACAAACCGCTCCCTACGTTCCCAAAGAGCCCACGGGTCCGGTTCCTGAAGAGGACGAGATGATGGAGTGGCTCAAGCCGGTGCAAGACCCCGAGCTCTTC
>DATJFU010000449.1:0-2045 GCA_035495495.1 Bdellovibrionota bacterium | reverse complement strand
CAAGACGAAGATTCCGGCCCTGCGCATCCACCGTCCATCCGAAGCCGCGGCGACCCGCGCGGCGGGGATGAGCTGCTCAAAATCCGCCGAGAACTGACTCTGTTCGAGCACCGGGCTCTCGAGGGCACGGAGGAGGCCTTCGACTCCCGCCCGCGCGCCGGCGGCGGCGCCACCCGCCCGCAGCGCCCCGGCCGCCTTCTCGGCGACCTCGGTGGCCGCGTCCTCGGTCAGGCGGTCCTGAAGGTCCACGGTCGCGGACACCGCCGCGTCGCCATCGCCGGTCACGAGAAGCAGCACCGCCTGGCGGGTCTGGATGACGCCCCCATGGTGATCCCAATTTTCGAGCACGCGCCGGGCGGCCTCGCGCGGTTCGACCTTGGGTGGAAGTTCGGGAACGATCGCCACCCGCAGCGTCTCGCCCTGGAGCCGGCGGTGTCCGAGCAGGACGCGCGACAGGGCTTCGCGCTGGCCGACGGTGAGGGCGGTCGGCGACCCAAAGACCGGGGTGGTCTCCTTCTGGACGGCTTGCCACGGGTCGTCGGCGCGGCAAATGCCGTCCACGCAAATGCAAGTGATCCCGAAGATGAGCGCTGAGATGAGAATCTTCATGGTGGCCGTTGCCAGTGTGGAGGGCGCCTTGGCGGGCTGTCAAGGAAGGTGGTATCGCGTCGTTCCATGGGTCGACGGGTTCTCGCACTTCTCACGGTCCTGGCCGCGTCGCCGGCCCTGGCGACGGACGAACTTCCACCCCTCGTGGTGCACGGCTCGCCCCTGGACCTGCTCTCCGAGGATCCGGTGCTCGCGCCTCACGGGGGGGCGGTCGACGCGACCACCGCCGAGGGCTCCGCCCTGGGCGTGATGGAACGTCATCTGCCCCTGGGATTCTCGGACTACGGCGGGCCGGGCGCCCTCTCCCAGGTACAGGGGTTCAATCGCAGCGCCTCCGAGACCGCGGTCGAGGCCATGGGCGTGCCGCTGCAGCTGCCCCAGGGGGTCGGCTTTGATTTTTCGTCGTTTCCGTCCTTTCTCTGGGACTCGTACGAGTACCAGCCCGGACTCGGGAGCCTGGCCGCGGATCCGCGGGCGACGGGCGCCGTGGTCACGCTCAATCCTTGGACCGAGGCGCGGCTCGAAAAAGGCGAGATCGCCCTCGAGGCGCGCCAGCTCATTTCTTCGGATGACCTGAGCCAGAGCTCGGTGGGCGTCTCGGACGGCAAGGCCTGGGCCGCGCTCGCGGGGATGAGCGCCGGGCACGCCCGTGGGCCGAGCGGCGCCCTCGCGTTTCGGCACTCCTGGGGCCAGGACGCTCTGACCGCGCAGCTCCTCGCCACGGGCATCACGAGCGACAGCCCCGGTCCTGACGACTTTCCGACTCCGCGCGCGACCAACCAGGTAACGAGATGGACGCCCGTTCTCCGGTGGGATCGCGCGTCCTCGGGACAAGCCCTCAAGGTCTCGGCCTACGTGGACGACGCCGACAGCCTTTACGACAACCCGGACACGACTCCGTCCGAGTTCCGCGTGCACACCACCCAGGAGGGGCTCCAGGGCGGCTGGACCGACGGAACGTGGCGCCTGGGGACCCACCTGCGCCGGATCTCGTACCGCACGGACTCCTTCACCGCGCCCGATGAGTGGCAGCTCATGGCCCACGCGGGCCGCACGGCGCTCTGGGGGCCCTGGACTTTGGATGCGGCCCTCGAGGCCGGGGCGGTCAGCCGGTTCGGCGTCGAGCCGGCTGGCTCGGTGGGCGTGAGGTGGATGCCTCCCGAAGTACCGGGCTGGGCTCTCGTGCTCCGTGGGCGGGGCACCCGTCGTGTTCCCACCTTGAGTGATCGCTACTTCGACGACGCTTTCTTTGATCCCAACCCCGCGCTCAAGCCTGAGCGGGTCGCGGCGGGCTGGCTCGGCGTCGAGGCTACCCAGGGGGCGCTCCGACCGTCGATCTCCGTTCAGGTGCAGTCCTATGAGGATGCGTGGAATACGGTGCCCTCCGGCGGGAGCGCCGTCACGGTGATCAACGCGGGCAATGCCCTGGGCACGAC
>DATJFU010000448.1:0-11482 GCA_035495495.1 Bdellovibrionota bacterium | reverse complement strand
AGGTAAGCCCGCCATTCCCCCGTAATACTCGGCCATGAGGCAGCGGTAGAGGGCTCCGCGCGCCTCCGGAGAGAGATCGTTGTCGGGCGGCATGGCCCCTGACCGCACAAAACCCTCGACGATGCCGTAGCGGGTCGCGTGTGGAAAGTCGTGGGGTCCCAGCGGGGCGTTGAGGACTCCCAGGGTGGAGCCGTCGTGGCAGGTGGTGCAGGCCATGGCCTGCCGGAGGCTTCGCCGCGTGGGTCCATCGAGGGTCACGGGGCGCGCGCATGAATCCAAGAACGCGTCGGTGCGCCCGGGCGCGCTCACCGGGCCCATGGGAGGGCCCAGCCCCGCGAGGGTAAAGCCGACGGGGAGGGCGCGCGCCGACTCCTCGACCACCGCGTTCATGTCGGAGAGCAGGTCTCCCACCTCGCGGCCCCGCGTGAGCGATATCGGGTGGCTGCCCTCGGTCGGTATGAGGGGCATGGCTCCGGCGCGGTGGCACTGAAAACAGTTGAGGGAGGTCGCGGGTCTCCGGCCGCCGAGCGGCCGTCCCGCGCTCGGGTTCAGCGTGTACTCGGCGAAGCGGGCGAGCGGTCGTTCGAGCGGGCGCCCGTCGGCGTCGCGGTGCTGGATCGAAAGGAGGATCGCGTCCGAGATCCCATGCATGCGTCCCGCAAAGACGTGCACCCACCGGTCAAAGAGCGGCGATCGCATGAGCGCGACGTAGACGTCCGTTTCAAAAAAGAGGGGTTGGTAACGGACGAGTGGGGCGCGGCCCCATCGCCGCTGGATCTCGGCGATCGCTCCCCCCGAGAGCGCGCGCAAGAACCTCCGATCCACGAACGGCGCGGGGAGGGCCGTGAGGTCCGCGAGTTTACCCGCGGCGGCGTAGTAGGTGTCGGGATCCAGGAGGACGGGAGAGTTGGGGGCCTTGGGCTGGAGCGACGCCGAGGCCTGGATCGCCTGGCGCAGGGGCCCCATGGCGCGGTGGAATTCGGGGCTGCCGTAGAGGCGGGTGAGGGTGGGCTCCGCCGCGCACGCTTCGATGAGGTCCGCGCGGCCGTCGCCCAGGTCGGCCGGGGTTTTGAGATCAGAGAGCACCTCCGCGCGCCAGCGCTCCCAAGCCGGGAGGGTCGTGGGGCAGCTCTCGCCGCGGGCGGGAAGTATCCAGAAAAAGATCAGCGCCCAGAGCATAAAAAAAAGAGCGGGGATCCGCTTTCACGAATCCCCGCCCTTCAAAGCAATGAGACTTTTCAGTCTTAGTTGCCGGCCGGAGGAGGCGTACCGGCGTCGGTGCCGCCCATGGCGCCAGCTGCCGCGCCTTTGTCTTTCTTGTGCGACTTCTTCGCCATTTTCTTAGCAGCGTGGTGCTTCTTGCCTTTGGCAGGAGCGGTAGCGGCATCAGCGCCGCCTTCGGCGAAGGCGACAGAGCTGGCGAGGCAGGTAACCAGAACGGCCAGGATGGTCTTTTTCATTTGAAGATATCTCCGTATCTCAGTTGATTCGGCCGCCCAATGCGACCCTAGTGGAAAGATCGGACGAATTACGCCTGGGGGCAATGAAAAAAATGATTCCAGGCGGCGGACGGTCGCGATCATGACGCGCCTAATCAGCGGTTGAGCCAGCGGAGAAATTTCTCTTCGACAAGGCAGAGCACCGAGAATCCGGCCAGGGCCACGCGGAGGGCGGCGATCAAGACGACCCAGTGCTTCCACCCCGGTGGAACCGTC
This sequence comes from Bdellovibrionota bacterium, assembly GCA_035495495.1. Taxonomy (GTDB): domain Bacteria; phylum Bdellovibrionota; class UBA1018; order UBA1018; family JADZFF01; genus JADZFF01. The sequence continues at coordinate 9,767 of DATJFU010000448.1, read as the reverse complement.
TGCGCCGCGATCCACAGTCCCCAAAGGCCGGCCGCGCCGACCACCGCCAAGGCGACTCCCAAAAGTCGTCCCGGCAACCCGCCGCCGCCCCAGAGCGTCCGAAAGAAGAGACCGGATCCCGCGGCGAGGGCCGTCGGAGATCCGCGTTCGTAGCGCGGGATCTGGTCGCGGCCGGGCTCGGGCCACTGCTTCAGTTTCACGAGCTGGGGTGGAAGATGTTTTCGCACGTACCGATCGCAGAGCTGGTAGCCCTGGTAGATCAGCGCATCGATCTCGCGGTCGGTGAACGAATCGAGATCCGTGCGGATGCCCGCGAGCGCCCGCGCGTCCGGGTGGGGAGCGGCGCCGCCGGTCGCGCCCCGAGCCGGTGCGGATCCCATGTGAAAGAAGGCCGCCTTCTCGACCAAGAAATGCTGGAGCAGCCGGTTGATGCGCTCGGGGGGCAGTCCCTCGGTCTCCGCCAGGGCAAATTTGCGGTCGTAGAGGTTGGCGAGCTGCAGGTCGCGCACGTTGTTCATGAGCACGCCCGGCAGCCGCAGAAGCATTCCCGGGTACCACCAGATGCTGCGTTTGATCTCCAGGACCTGTCCCGCGTCACTCGCGATCACGTGGGTGCACTCTTCTTCAAAGAGGGCATCCATCCCCTGGTTGTCAAAGACTCCGCCGTCGGTGAGACGCGCGGTGCCCAGCACTCTTCTGGAGTAGAGGCCCTTGAGCCTCACCGGAGAGAAGACGGGTGGAAAGCAGGCCGACGCCTGGGCGGCTTGAGTCAGGGTGATCTTGTCGGCCTTCGAAGCGGCCCTGGGGTCGACGACCTGGGAGAGGCGAAGCAGGTAGAGGTCGATGACGAACTCGAGAAACTCGCGGCCAGGGGCACTGCCGAGGGATTGAAGGGCCCGGGCGATGTCGTCGTCCCGTCCAGGCAGGCAATCCTGCAGGGCCTGCGCGAGGCGCTCGGTCCACGTGGCGCGATCGATCCCCGGGCCGTCGGGCTGGAGCAGGTACCAGGCGGCGATCTTGGCGCGCCGAAGCGGGCGCATGCCCGCGCCCATCCACTCGTCGATGTCCGCGACGGGCGGTCGCCAATCCGAGATCGGGGGCTCGTCGGGTCCCTCGGGGGCTGCCGCGATGCCGTTCCAGGCCTCCGTGGGGACGCGCAAGACCGCGGGCAGAAGTCCGCCGCGCGGGAGCGGAGGGAGCGAGGTCCGGGCGGCCATATCGGATCGGGCGGGGCGCGGTCCAAAAACGGCGGAGATCGTCCGGGCCGCCGCACGGCCGCGGGGACTCACGCCAAACACGGAGGCCGCGGCCGGCGCATGCGTATGGAATCCATCACGGAGCCGTTCTTGCTGACGGAGAACTTCTCCGACGCTCTTTCTTTGGTAGGCCGCCTCGGCCAAGGCCCGGTATCCCTCCAGGCGCCAGAGATCGTCGTGCCTGACCATTCCGAGACTCTCGTCGCCCATCTCGACGATCGAGAAACGAAAGGGCCCTCCGGTGTTGAGGGAGGTGGCGTTGATCACGAGCTTTGGGATCTTCCACGCCCGTTGGCTGTTGATCGAGTCGAGGGTGCGAAGGGGGCCACGAATTCCACCCTGTACCCCGTCTGCTTCGATCTTGAGGGAGACGAGCGGAGCGCCGCCCGACCTCTTCATGCGCTCCAGGACCTGCCGGTAGAGGTGGCGGTCCAGAAGCCTCACCATTCGGTTACCTAGCCCCCATCGCAAGCCCGGCAGAAAAAGGCGGCTCCGGAGATTCTTGCTGACCCCGTCCCTGAACTCGCGTTCGAGTTTGTCGATCAGCTCGACGGGGCCTAGCTTCTCTCCGTCAAAGCTCTCCTTGAGCAGCAGGTAGTAGTGGGCCGCGAGGAGGGAGCCTCCGGAGACGGTCGAGAGAACCTGCACGCGCTCGAGCAGCCCAAGCTGGGCGAGGCGCCGGAGAGCCCCCAAGTGAAAGAACGACGCGCGAAAGCCTCCCCCCGAGAGGGAAAGCCCGATTTTTTCATCCATGCAGAATCAGATTACAGTCAGGGCTGCAGATCGGCCAAGGGCGGTCGCTCATCATAACTCAATGCGTCAGTCTTGGAGTCGGGCGCTTGGGGTGAGCCCCCTTTACAAACGGAGTCCCCTATCGTTGCCTAAGGGCAGATGCAGCGAATGGTGTTCGGGTTTTTGGCCTTCTTGCCCCTGTCCGGGCCCCTCATGGGTCATGTGCGGATGGACGGGCCCGTCGGCCAGATCCGGGTCCGCGTGTTTCCGCACATCGGCGCGTACGTCGGCCCGCACGGCAAGGACACGCGCATCGACCGGGTCACCCTTCGCGCGGTGGGGCAGGGCGGGCCCCTCTGTCATCTCTATGGTCCCGACGCCGGGTCGAACGGAACGGGGCCCCCGCTTCTCGACGCCGCCGAATTCGATCTGACGAGCGCCGATCTGCCCTCGCAGCGCTGGATCCGTTGTGACGGCCCGGTTGAGATCGTTCGTGAGGCGGGGCTCGCGGCGCGCACGTATTCGGGCACCCTCCGCGCGGTCGCGGGCCACGCGGCCGACGGACGCCCACTGGTGGAACTGGTGGAGTATCTGCCGTTTGAGGATTACCTCCAGGGCGTCGTGCCCGCCGAGGTTCCACCGTCTTGGGAGGGCGCCGCCCTGCAGGCGCAGGCCGTGGCCGCACGGAGTTACGCTTACTTTCAGGTGCGGCAAGCGCAGTCCATGCAGCCGCCCCAGGACTACGACGTGGACGACACGGTCCAGTACCAGGCCTACCTGGGCCAGGGGGGCTGGCAGGCCTCGACGAACGCGGCCGTTCAGTCCACCGCGGGACGCATCCTGACCTACGGGCAGGAGGTGGCCAAGGCGTACTTTCACGCGGATAGCGGCGGACACACGGAGGACGCCAAGAACGTTTGGCCCGAGGACGCCGACCATGTCCCGTATTGCGCGGGCAAGCCGGAGGTCTACGATCTTTCGCTTCACGACAGCCGGTGGAGCATGGTCACGAGTCTCGCGGAGCTCCAGGATCGGCTCGTGGGCCAGGGGCTCATGTCGGCGACGCGGCGTCTGAAGTCGGTGGTGACGGATCCGGTGACCTATCCCAGCGGCCGTGTGCGGATCGTTCGACTGGGATTTGCCGACGGGGGTTCGGCGGCCGTGGCGTCGGAGCGGTTTCGGTACGCCGCGGGCCTGCGTAGCACCTGGTTCTCGGTGTCGCCGTTCGCGGACGCCCGCGAGCTTCCGGGCGTGAGGTTCGAGGGGCGCGGCTACGGGCATGGCGTGGGGATGAACCAGTGGGGCGCGCAGCTCCTCGCCCAAAGCCTGGGCTGGGACTTTCAGCGGATCCTGGAGTTCTACTACTCGGGCGTCAGCCTGACTGAGAATTGACTACTTGACGTCGTAGACGATCTTCTTGGGGCCGTCGGCCCGCTTGAGATCGATCACGAGATGCCCCTTGGTCGTGGCCAGGCGGGTGAAGTTCTTCTCATCCTCGGCCCCGTGGATGGGGCGGCCGTTGACGGCCGTGATCGTGTCACCGGCCTTGAGGCCCATCTTGTCGTAGATGCTGCCCGGCCTGATGCGCACGAGCGTAAAGCCCGTCACCGGCGGTCCCGTCAACGCGGTGGCGAGGGCCGCAAAGGCGAGACTTTGTCCGAACTTGGAGGTCATGCCGACTCATCGGCGGGCTCCGGCTCTCCGATAAGTCCCTCAAAGGGAGAGTTTTATGACGCCCGCTTTGCGCCTCCTGATCGTACTTCTGACCGCGCTTTCTCTCGGCACCGTGCTTCGGCCCGCGATGGCCTCGGCCGCGCAGACCCACCCGCGCGACGTGCTCGACCTCAAGAACAAGCTGATTTTTCTCCAGGACACGCTGAGGCAGGTCAACGAGAAGGACGGCAAGGTGCGCGTGACCTTCACGGCCCACTCGGCCGCGTACTGGATCGATCCCAAGTCCAAGGACGGCGAGGCCGTGGCCAAGGCCGCCAAGGACGCCCTGGCGGGCAAGAAGTCGGTCTTTGTCACGGTCGAGTACGACAAGCACTTCATTCAACGCATCGCCGACACCCCCGATCCCAAGGCGCCCGCCCAGGAGGCCGCTCCCACGGGAGGTAAGGGCAAATGAAGATTCTGCTTCGGCGTTCGCTTTCAGGGTTCGCCGTCCTCGCGCTCGCGTCCGTCCTCTGGACCGCCCGGGCCGACGATCTTCAACCCAACGTATCCCTCTTACCGCCGCCCGATACGGGAGCCAACGCGGACACCTCCGCGGACCTGACTCGGGTCGTGGAACTGGTCAACAACACGCTCCGCGTGGTGGACCGGCCCAATTCGACGATGAGCATGTGCATCGCGGAGGACGGCTTCAACTTCGCCGACAACGCCGCTCTCCAGGCGTACCGGACGCGGCACAAGGTTCTCAGCCACGAGATCAGCTACACGCGGGCGGAGCATCTCTTTGACGTTCTCGCCAATGAGCACCACATTCCGTTTCGGTATCCCGACGACGGTTGCTACGCGCGGGCCCATGAGATGTCGAGGATTCTCGAGGTCAACGGAGTTTACAGCCGCAAGGTCTGGATCTTCGGGGATCTCCATGCGGCCACTCCGTACGGGCCTCCCTTTGGGGCGGAGGGTAGCGTGGACTGGGGTTGGCACGTGGCGCCGGTGGTTTCGGTCCGCATGCCCAACGGGACCGTGCAGGACATGGTGATCGACCCGTCCCTCGAGACGCAGCCGGTGACTTACGACACTTGGCGCGCGCGAATGACTTCGGAACGCTGTCCCATCGTCGACGTGAGCGCCTCAGGTGGATCAGGGTGTTCGGCTTACATGACCGAGAGGTTCACCTACATGACCGACTCGGACCCACATGCCACGGCCTGGTCGGATGCGGACTTGGCCGCTTCCAACCAGACCATGGCTGATTACCTTCAGATTCAACACCAGCGGGGATTCTGAAGAACCAGGGGCTCGTGGGCCTGCCCCGCCTCAAGGGTTTCGTTCCACCAGAACCACGACTTTCGACGGGCCACCTTCATCTTTGATGATCTTCATCTCGTTGTTGGTGACGGGCGTCTGCGTGCCCTTCTTGCCGAACAGCGATTTCAGCTCGGCGTCGCTGGTCCTGAACGTCTTGGCGAGCCAGTTGGCGTCCTCGGCCATGTTGTACGTGGCCACGTAGGGGACGTTGAGCTGGTCCTTCAGAAACATGTAGACGGCGTCCGAACGGCCCTTGGCCAGGCGTTGGTCGGCGTCCGAAAGTTTCTGACCCTCTTTGGGCAGGGCCTTGTCCGACCAAGCCGCCACGGTCATCTGGTCGATCTTGGCACCGGTCTGGGCCTTGTTCACGAGCTCGCGCAGTTTGGACTCGTCATCCGACGAGAGAACCGAACTCCCCTTCCTGAAATCGAGGGTGATGTGCGGCACGTCCTTGATCGAGTCGGCCGCTCCCGGGTCCATACCCAGTCCATGGACCTTGTCGATGTCACGGGTTTGACTGGTATCGCTTGGGCTGGGGTTTGAATTCGTATCGCTAGGGGCACCGTATGAGCCTTGGGCACGGGCTTCCGCGGCGGCCACCAGCGACACCATGAACAGGTATGGCAGCATTCTGCTCAACAGCTTGGTCACGGTCATCTCCTTGGTTGGGGGTTTATTTGCTCCAACCCCCCGATCGCAACCCGCATGCCATTTGTTTCTTCGCGCAACTCGTTTAGAGTTCTGAACGCGTATGGGCAGCGGGTACGCATCCTGGCTTTTAAGAGCACTGACGGGCGGAGTGGGCGGTCTCTTGGCCGCGGGCTGGTTTCTGGCCACGCCCGCCCCTGCGGCGCCCGCGACGCTCCCGTGCCGCACCTTTCGTGTCCATCATGGGGCCGATCCGCCGGCGACCTGGCCGGGCCCGGGTAAGATTGCCCCCGCGTCCGAAGCGGTGCTTCTCGAGAAATTCGCCGGTGTTCCAGGATATTCCGGCTTTGCGTCGGAGTATCGCCGTTGGCGAAACGAGAACCCCGACGCTTGGACCCAAGCTGAGCGCGCGGCGTGGCTCGAGTGCGTCCTTTTCTATGCGCATCAGGACACGGATCACGACGGCGTCCCCGATTGGGGCGCATGGGTCGACGGCCGGCCGTCGCGGGTGCTCTATCCACTTGATGACGACGCGGACGGAGACGGCATATCCAATATTCTCGATTCGGATCCGTACAAGAAAAGCGTGGGCGCGGCGCCGGTCCCCGGTGTCGTACCTTTGCACCTGCGTGATCCGCGGCCCGAGGTGGCCGCTCTCCAGGCGCGGCTCTATTCCACCTATGGCATCTTGGCGGTCAATCACACCGATGATCACTCGCCTGAACTCCTCGCGGACCTGCTCGAGCTTTTGGACGGCGTCTTCTCCGCCGCGCTGATCCGATCGCTCACGGAGTTCAAGATTCTCTATGCGTTCGCCGGGCACGATTCCCAGAGCGACATCGCGGCTTTCCATGTCGAGGCCCATGCCATCAGCGTGGGTGGAATGCAGGCCTATCCCGTCGAGGCGCCCCCCCGGCGCGGCGCGCGGCACGTCGCCATCCTCTCGGCTCTCGCCCACGAGATGGGGCACGCTTTTGTCTTCAGCCGGCTGACGCCCGCGGACCTGAGCGACCTCGGCGCCCGCTACGGCGGATGGGGGCCTGTCGCTCTGGGTCCCACGGACACCTTTCTCTCTCCGGTCTTTCTGACTCGGCGTCCGGCGGGGGGGGCCCCGCCGCCGTCGACCTACGCGCTCAGCAATCTCCACGAGTGGTTCGCCGAGGCCTTCGCGGCGGCGGCCCTCCGCGCATTGGGGGTGGAGCGGGGGCCCGAACGGGTCCCGGCGGGGTTCTCGCGGTGGTTTCGTTCCGCCGCGGCGCCCGTTGACCGCAGTTAGGGAGTCGGTTACGTAAGTGCCTACGTTAATCGTGGGAGGCTGCGGTGGACTACTTCAGGGCAGTGGGCGGTCTGGGGCTCGGGAGCCGGCTCAAGCGTCTCAGCGACGCGTACATGGGCGAGGTCAAGCAGCTCTACACCGAGAAGGGACTCGACTTTGAGCCCCGCTGGTTTCCGCTCTATTCGCTTCTCTTTCACAGCGGCCCGATCACCGTGACGGCCGCGGCCCTCGAGCTGCGCCTGACCCATCCGCACATCAGCACTCTCGCCAAGGAACTCTGCAAGGCGGGACTGGTCACCCTCAAGGCCAACCCGGACGACGCCCGGAGCCGCACGCTCTGTCTGACGCCCAAGGGCCGCAAGCTTGCCGAGCAGGTGCAGCCTCTCTGGGGGGGCATCCAGCGCGCAGTGGACGACATCATCCGTGAGACGGACCCTGCGTTTCTCAGGTCCCTGGAGCGAATGGAGCAGCTCCTGCGGGAGAAATCGTTTTCGCAGCGTGTGCGGGGCCTCACCCGGGCCAAGATGTCCGGTGCCTGCCGCATCGTCGAGTACAAGCCCGACCTCAAGGCCCATTTCGTGAACCTCAATCGTCAGTGGATCGAGAAGCACTTTGTGATGGAGAGCCATGACCGGCGCTTCTTTGCCAACCCCGAGAAAGAGATCATCGAGCGGGGAGGTGAGATTATCTTTGCCGAGTTGGGCGGTGAGATCATCGGCACGGTCGCGCTCATCCCGACCGGGACGGGGTATGAGCTGGCCAAGCTCGCCGTGTCCGACAAGGCCCGCGGCAAGGGCGTGGGGCAGCTCCTCACCCAGGAGATCATGGCTCGAGCCAAGAAGAAGGGGGCCAAGTCCCTGACCCTCACCACCCATACCTGTCTCGTCGCCGCGGTCCAGCTTTACAAGAAGCTGGGGTTTGTCGAGACCCATCGGGGGTCCCATTCCAGGTATCGCCGGGTCAACCTGGTGATGGAAAAGGTGCTTTAGCAAGATCCGGGTGGGCTGCGCCTGCGCCAGCGCTCTAGAGTCCAAGCATGAACGACTACCAGCTCATCGAATCCGCTCTTCTCCGGTTGGATCGTGATCACCGCGAGCAGCCTTCCCTCGAGCGCATGGCGCGCGATGCGGGGGTCAGTCCCTTCCACTTTCAGCGAGTCTTTACCCGGTGGGCGGGCATCAGTCCCAAGCGCATGGTGCAGTACCTCACGGCGGACTATGCCAAGGCGCGGCTGCGGGAGTCGCGGTCGGTGCTGGATGTCGCGTTCGACTCCGGCCTCTCCGGGCCCGGCCGGCTTCATGATCTCTTGGTCGCCGTGGATGGCGTCAGCCCCGGCGAGTATAAGTCCCGGGGCGAAGGATGGGTGATCGAGTACGGATTTCACCACACGCCTTTTGGAGAGTGCCTCGCGGTCTGGAGTCCCCGCGGTCTCTGCGGCCTGTCCTTTGTCACCTCAGGCCGAGAAGCCGTGCTCCAGGAGGCGCTCGCGGTCTGGCCGCGGGCCCGGTTCAAGAAATCGGGCGCGGAGGCGGGACGCGCGATCGCGCGGATTTTTGGGGAGGGCAAGCGTGGCCAGAAGCCGAAACTCCATTTGTCCGGCACGTCCTTTCAGATTCGGGTCTGGGAGGCCCTCCTCAGGATCCCTGAGGGCCACCTCGTCTCTTACGCGGATCTCGCACGGGCGGTGGGATTGCCCAAGGCGGCTCGCGCCGTGGGCAACGCCGTGGGCGCCAATCCCATCGCCTACCTCATTCCCTGTCACCGAGTGATCCGCGAGACCGGAATCGTGGGCAAGTACCGGTGGGGCGGGGCCAGAAAGCGGGCCTTGATCGCCCGTGAGGCTTGGGCAAAGTGATCGAGTAAGGCGCCCGCGGCTCGCTCCTCACAGTGCCGCCCCCGAGAAGGTGTACGGGTCGAGCGACTCAATGATCTTTCTCAGCTCGGCGATCCGGGCGCCCGCCATGCGTTTAGCCGCTGCGGTGACGAGATCATGGGGGAGCTCATCCATCCACTCGGTGAGCGTGGCGATACCGCCCGGGAGATTGGGCGCCCAGCCGTGGCGGTCCGTGAGGCCCACGATCCGTACAAGTCCGATGCTGCCCAAGAAGTCGAGGGTATCGGCGTCGTGGAAGACGCGCGCCTCCGGGATCTGCGGGGCCACATCGGCGTCGTACATATGCGCGAGGATGGCCTCGCGGACCTTGGCGATCATGGCCTCAGGCTTGCCGTACGAGCGGAGGAGGGGTTCCATGATCTGCACCGAGCGGGTCGCATGCTCGACGCCGGGAATCCTGAAAGGTTCGATGGCTCCGATGTCATGGAGAAAGGCCGCCGCAAAGAGCACGTCCGAGTCCACGGCGAGGCCCTCCTGCCGGGCCAGCTCCATGGCCACCTGGTAGTTTCGCTCCGAGTGGGCGATGCCCCAGATGGAGTGCACGACGTTCTGCTGTGCATAGGCGTAAAGCTGCTGTTTCCACGGCTGGTCCAGGGGGATCCCGGTCTTGGTGGCCGCTGGATCGGCGTGGGCCGCGGTGGCGCAGGCCGAAAGAGTGAGGGCCAGTAGGGGTAGGGCGCGTTTCAACATATGGGGTTTCTCCGTTTCCGGCCTCTGGAGTACGCCGGTGGCGCAGAATTGAAAAATTCATTTATATGAGTTATTGATGAATTCAAGTGAGTTTACTGAGCCCACAGCTCCAGGCCTTTTCTGCCATCGTCCGAACCGGTACGGTCCACGGGGCCGCCCGACAGCTGGGCCTTACCCAGACCGGGGTGACCCAGCGGATCCGGGCGCTGGAGAATACCCTTTCGGCCACCCTCTTTGTCCGTTCTAGAAAGGGTATGTCCCCCACCTCGGAGGGGGAGGCTCTGTGGCG
>DATJFU010000447.1:0-3368 GCA_035495495.1 Bdellovibrionota bacterium | reverse complement strand
GATCCCGATTCCTGGAGGCCCCCTCTCATGGATCAGGGGCCTCGAAAGCAAGCTGCCGGACCAGAGGACAGGTTGGATGATCATGCGGATCTCCTTTCCTTGGGGTTGCAGCCGTACTCACAGCCCCAAGTAGCAAGAGATCTGCCAGGCTCAGAATGGCTTTAACCCGCTGACGGCGGGCAATCGGAACCAGCGCCGGACATTAGGTCCCGCCGCGCGAGACAATTCGGCTTAGGACCGGAGCGCGAGCTCGCCCAGGTAATCCTTCTTGCCGACGTTCACGCCGTTCTGGCGGAGGATCGCGTAGGCTGTGGTGACGTGAAAGTAGAGGTTGGGGATCGCGTGTTGAACGGCGTATTCGGCGCCCAGCATGTGTTTGCCGTTCCAACGGGGGTTCACGACCTTGCGTTCTTCGGCGCCCCTGAAGTCGGCCTCCGAAAATCCGTTCAGATAAGAGATCACCGAGTCGATGCGGGCCTTGAACTCGGGCAGGGTCTTTTCTTTGTCCTCATGCACCGGCGCGTCCTTGCCCGTCACGCGGGAGACCGAGATCTTGGCCGTGTCGCAGGCAATCTGAATCTGGCGGCCGAGGGGAAACTGGTCGGCGATGATGCGTGAGCCGAGCAGCACCTCCATGTCGATCTTCTTGGCCTGGGCGTGCTCGGCGCCCTTGTCCAGGATGTGGCTGAGGTTGCGGAGCATCTGGGTGAACTGCGGGACCATGAGGGTGTAAAGCATGGTGCGTGGGGTACCACGCACTGGGGCGGCGGGGCAAATCTCATGCGACGCAATCTCTCGCAGGGCCCTGTTTCTTTTACCCGGGGCCTTTACAGCCCCCCCGTAGTGGTTACACTCCCTCTCCATGATGAGAAAAAACGTTGGGGTGGGCGTTCTTTTTCTGGGTCTCTCGATCGCGTTCGGCACGACGGCGCAGGCCGATACGTGGCAGGTCAGCAAGACCTACGACGACGTCGTGGCCTTCATGCACCAGATCGAGGCCAAGTATCCCAAGGCTCGCAAGTTCGAGCTGGGGATCTCCGACAGCGGCAAGATGATCGAGGGCGTGCAGGTGGGCGATGGTCCCGTGCACAACCTGGTGGTGGGCACGCACCACGGCAACGAGTACGGCAACACCGAGGTGGCCAAGGGCTTTATCGCGTCGCTGGCGGCCCAGCCGATCGCGGGCATGGAAGTGACCGTGATCCCCGTGCTGAACATCTCGGGCTATAACGCCCGGGAGCGCGAGGAGACGGGCGCCGACGGTACCTCGTACGACCCCAACCGTAACTATCCGGGCCCCTGCGGCACCGAAGGTCCCTTTACCCTCAAGTCGACGGCGCTTCTCGCCAAGTTCATCGACGAGCACCAGATCGTGGCCAGCGCCACGTTGCACACCTTTTATCCCGCGGTGGTCTACCCCTGGGGGATCTCGACGCAGGACACCTCCACCCCCTACGACTCGACCTACAGGTCACTGGTGCAGGCGGCGGTGGTCGAAAGTGGCTACGCCACGGGCAATTCCACCGAGGTGATCTACCCGGCGGACGGCTGCTACGAGGACTACGCCTACTGGAAGCACGGCATCTGGTCGCTGCTCTTTGAACTGGGCTATTCGCACTCGCCCTCGGACAGCGAAGTGGCCAACATGATCAAGGTCAACGTGCCGGGCTTGCGCCGGTTTCTGGCGCAGGCTCCGACGGCCCGCGCTCCCAAGCACGACTTCACCGGTCACTGCGACTCGGCCCTGCGGTCGCGCGACCGCCACGACGAGTAGGTCTACCGGACTCGCCTGGCCTAGGACCGGCCCAGGTGCCGGTGAACCTGATAGATGCATGGGCCTGAGATCACCTCCAGGCCCTGGCTCCGGCCGCGCTCTTCGGCCTCAGGGTTCTGCGCGCCCGGCTGCAGCCACACCACCTTGGGCTGGAGAAGGATGAGCTCCTCCATGAGGGGTGGAATCTGGGCGGGCGACCTGAACACGTCCACGATCTCCAGTGGGCCTTCGACGTCCGCGAGCGATGGGACGACTTCGATGCCCGGAACATGGGGCATGCCCGGGTTCACGCCGGTGACTTCAAAACCATGGCTCTTGAGGTACTGGGCGATCCAGTGGCTGGGGCGATCGGGGTTGGCGCTGATGCCCACCACAGTCACGCGACGGTAGGCTTGTACGGCGTTTTCTGGGGTCATCCCTTTCTTTTATCACAATGGGATGGCACGCCGATTGCTCTTTACCCGTGCAAAGGAGAACCCTCAGATGAACACACGCACGGCACGAACGAACTCGCGGAGCTTTACGCGGGACTACAAGGCTCCCCGATCCTACAAACCGGCCCGCTCGCGGCGGCCCCACAAGTCTTCTCGCGGCGCGGCGCTGATGGGCGGCCCGGTCGTAGGTGAGCGCGTTCGCAAGCGGGTACGCGCACATCGAAAAGGCACGGGCAACGGACAGGTGATCCCGACGCCTCGAGTGGCGCGCCAGGCCTTTAAGAAAAGTCTCAAGGCACTGGGAGACACGGTCTTCAAAGAATCCGGAAAAATACTGCGGCGCGCGGGCAACCGTCTCGAACGACTCGCGCACTGAGGGCGAGGCCCCCCTTACGCCCCAAGGGGGGGCAGTCCGCCCCCGGGGCCCGAGGTCTATCGGCGATGCGCCACGGCGATGAACCCATCCTTGAGGCCGTGCAGCAGGAGTTGCAGGGTGGTTTCGTGCGCGTCTTGATCCCGGGCCACGGACCTGCTCTGGGCGGCGGAAGGGAGCGTCAGGTCCGACGGAAACACCTGCAGCCAGTTGACTACGTTCATGACCGTGGCCTGCAAAGGGGACCGTAGCTGGGTCTCTCCCATCTCGATCTTGAGGTGGTTGTAAAGGATGTTCACCGCGCCCGTGAGAGTCCGCTCCTGGATATGGAATGTGGCCGAACCGTAGTGCACCAATCCTTCGAGCCGGATTCCCTCGAGCAACTGTGAGAAGGGCGAGAAATCGTTCAGGCGCAGGTCCAGGGCCTCCAAATTCGTCCAGAGATCGAGTCTACGCTCAAAGAAAGGCAGGGCCACCCTGAGCCTAAAGGTGCCGGAGTTTTCGATCACGCCCGAGACATCGGCCTCGGTGGTTCGGTGAAGCAGGTCGGGGAAGCTGCCGATGGAGTCGACGACCCCTTCGATCGCCCGTGCGTGGACTTCGGCTCGATTTCCCTTCTGAATGCGCGCGTAGGTGAACTCTCCCTGGGAGAGCGTGGTGCGCTGGATGGCGAAGGGCCGGCCCGGAGTGCGGTCGATCGTCCCGGGCCTCCCGCCGCCGTGCGAGGTTTCGGTTGCGAGGACCTGGGGGGCCGTGAGCTGGATCTCCGAGATCCGCCGATCCAAGC
>DATJFU010000446.1:0-4238 GCA_035495495.1 Bdellovibrionota bacterium | reverse complement strand
CGCCCCTGAGAGCTTGCCCGTAGCCATCCCCTCGGCCGCGCGGGTCAGGCGCTCGAGGTCACGGCCAAACTCGCAGTACCAGCCCAAGAATCTCAGGCCAAAGGCCGTGGGCTCGGCAGAAATGCCATGGGACCGCCCGATGGTGGGGAGACCCTTATACTTCTCGGCCTTCTCGAGGAGCGCCCCACGGAGCGCCGTGAGATCCGAGGTGAGGATGCGGGCCGCGTCCGCCACCGTGAGGGCAAAGGCCGTGTCGATGACGTCGGACGAGGTGAGACCAAAATGGATGTACCGGGCGGTGGGCCCGACTTTCTCGGCCACGGCCGTCGTGAAAGAGATCACGTCGTGCTTGAGGGTCGCCTCGTGTTCGGCCACGCGCGCGGGATCGACGCCGCCCTTTTCGAGCAGGGCCATGCCGTTCTTCTGGAGCTCCTTCCATTCCTTGGGTGGAATGACGCCGTCGGCGGCGAGCTCGCGGCAGACGGCGAGCTCGACCTCGAGCCAGCGGACGTACTTGGCGCGCTCGCCCCAGACCTCGGACATCTCTTTGCGGCTGTAACGTTCAATCACGGCGAAAGGTCTCCGGCGCGAAGATACAGCGCTTCGTATGCTTCGGCCATCATTCGATAGTGAAAATGGGTTTCGGCGTGCCGGCGGCAGGCCTCGGCGTCCCAAGGGATGCGGTTCGCGGCCAGAAATTCCACCCACTCCTCCTCGGTGTCCAAGAGCTTGCCCACCTCGGGGGTGACGAGCTCGGGCAGGCTCCCCACCGGCCGGGCAAGAACGGGAGTCCCCGCCATGAGCGCCTCAACCACCACGAGACCAAACGGCTCCGGCCAGAGCACCGGAAACACGAGGGCCCTCGCACCCGCCAGGAGCTCGGCTTTGGCCTCGCCCGCGACGGGCCCCGTCCAGGTGAGCCCCCCCTGGCCCAGATGGGACGCAAGCCACGCCCGCGCCCTAAGCCCGTAGGGTCGGCCGCCCCCGGCGATCGTGAGCGGCACCCCGGCCCGCCGGCAGTACCGAGCCGCGCCCCGCACGTTCTTCACGCCCCAGCTCGTCTTGGACAGAAACAGAAACCGCGGGCCGCGGGGCACCGCGCGGGCGGGACGGCCCTCGGCGGGGTCGATCCCGTTGTGCACAAAGACCGTCGAGCCGTGCCGGCGCGCGTGGTCCTTGGACAGAAACACCGAGTGACGCGAGAACACCTCGCCCGGCCGGCCGTTACCGTGGATGGTCGTGATGAACGGAATCTTGAGAGCCCGCTCCACGTCGTCTCCGGGCGGCGCCATGAAATGGACCACGTCGATGCCCGGCGGGGAGCTCTTGAGCAGGCGGCCCGCGCCCGTATCGTCACGGGGGGTCTCCCAGAGCTTTACGCCGGGTGGAAGCCGACTGCCCGCGAAGGCCGCGACCCAGACCTCGTGCCCGCGCTCGACCAGTCCGCGGGCGAGCCAGAGCACCACCCGCTCGACCCCCCCGTAATCCCTGGGCGGGAGGTGCGACGGGTGAAACAGCAAGACCTTCATTTCATGAAATCCCAGAGGCGCTCGAACGGGCGCTCGGCCGGACCGCCCGACCGGAGGGCAAACCGCGAGACGGCCTCGAAGGCGGCCACGACACCGCCAAAGCTGCCTAAGAAAGGAAACGACTCCTGCGAGACGACGTGCAGGCCCTCGACCCCCGACTCGCAGCCCAGGCCCGGTCCGTCGATGCACCTCATCTGATCCGGAATCATCTGTGGGCCGACGAACCCGTATCCCTCGACAAAGGCCTCGACCGACCCGTCACGAAAGTCCGGGTAGAGCTGGGTCACATGGTGCTCCGAGAACGGCAGAAGCTCGGTCACCTGCCTAAAGACCCGGGCCGCGACCAGGCGGAGGCGCGAGGGCTCGAGGCTGGCCTGGTCAAAGGGCAGGACGGTCCGCGCAAAGATCAGGCGGCCCGTGGCGCCCATCGAGAGGTAGTCGACCGGGTCCGCGATCTCGATCTCGAGGGCGGGCGCTCCCCGCTCCTGCCAAACGACGCGCGGCCCCATGCCCGGAGGGATGGCTTCGCGGTTGACCGTGAGCGCCAGGGTAAACCGCCAGCCCGAAGGCTTGGGCGCCTGCTTGAGCATGTCCTCGCGGTGCTTGCCAGAGAACGAGAGAAACTCGCGGGCGTGATCCAGCGAGCAGCCCAGGGCCGCACCGGACACGCCGATCATCTTTCCGCCATGGGACATCTGCACGCCCATGACCCTCTCGTTCTCGACAAAGATGCGGCGGCAGGGTGAGTCCTCCATCACGTACGCGCCGAGGCGCACGGCGAGGGCCAGGAGATGGCGGCGGTAGGCGGTGATCCCGCCCTTGAACGCGGCGGCAGTGCGGCCCAGGCAAAGCGTGTGGATCAGGTCCACCAGGGCCGGGTCGGCGTCCTCGGATCCTAAGAACGCGAACCGGGCGCCGGCGCAGACATCCTGCGCATCGAGCCGTCCGGTCCGGGAGGCTAGGCCGCTCGCGCGCGCCCCCGACTGCAGCCACTGGCGCCCTTGGCTCTTGGCGCCCTGGGTCCTTGCCGCTCCCGCGGTGATCAGCGCGTCGCGAATCGAAGCCTGGAGACGACCTCCGTCCGAAGCGCCCTTGAGCATCCCCTGCTTGGGGTTTTGGGTGAGGCGGAAGGGAAACTCCTTCCACCACCTGGACACCACGGGCTCCGCCGTGGAGAGCGCCGCCGTCCAGGCCGCCTTCTCGGCGGTGGGCTTGCCCCATTCCCTCTGGATTTCATGGAGTAGCGTCGATTCGTCAAACGAAAGGGTGAAGCGTGACTCGGGCGTGTGCACCTGCGGCGCCACGTCGTCGCCCGTTCTGAGGAGCGATTCGGCGTCGGCAAGCCCGCCCATGCGCGCGAGGGCCTCGCCCAGGAGCCCGTAGGCGCCTTTGCGGCGGCCCATTCCCAGAATGAAGTTAGTCTCGGGGTCGACCACCTGCCCCGAACGGCTGATGAAGACCTGCTGGCTCGGGGCCAGAGAAAGATAGAGCACCGAGTAGCCCTGCTGCGCGGCCAAACAGCCGCTCAGCAGCGCCGCCGGATGATCTCCGAGGACCACCCAGTCGTACCGGTCGCGGAGCGCCATGCCCCAAAAAGTAACATGCGCCTCGCTCTGCTGCTAGTCAGGGGCGCACAACGCCCGCCAGACGGGCCCAGATCCGGTCCGTGCCGCCCAGGAGGGCGCCCACCTCGAACCGCTTGGGCGCACCCTCGGTCACCGACCGTAGCCACGAGGCCAGCTGGACTCCGTCCTTGACCAGGGTGAGCTGGCCCCGCGCCGAGAGGATCCGGACTTCGGTAAAGAGCTGTGCCCTCGCGGGCCCGGCGGCGATCGAGAGCCCATGCACCGCGGGTTCGATCGTGCTGTGCACGCCGGCGCCAAAACCACCGCCGACGTAGGCCCAGTCGCCCAGACGGTAGAGCTCGGAGAGAAATCCCATCTCGTTGACGACGACGCAGGCCTTGCCGTCCTTGGGTGGAACGAGCTTGCCCGTGCCGTCATTGCTCCTGAACGGCATGAGCCCCAGCATCCGGAGCTCGTCCTCGACCTCGCGCACGCCGGCGTCATCGACCCGGTGGGGCACGACCCAGAGGGTGCCCTTGCCCCGGCCATGGGCCCAGCCGCGCTCAAAGCGGCGCACATCCGCGGGCCAAGCGCTGCCCAGGATCCCCCAGGGCTTCGGGAGACCGGCAAACCGCGTGGCGAGCTCATCGACCCGCGCCGAGGGCCGGCGCGCGCGCTCGGACGCGCGGTCCCAGCGGGGATCCACGCCGCTTTCCACCCGCGCGGCCGGAAAGATCTCGCGCAGGGCCGCGGTATCCTGGTCCTCAAAAGCCACGAGGTCGAGGGGTGGAATCGCCCCTCCGAGCGCCGTGAGCGCCCGACGCACGGTCCGGAGCGATCCCCGGGGCTTGGCGCCGACGATGAGAAGCGGAATCTTTCTTTCTCCGAGCGACGCCCAGAGGTCCGGCCAGGCCTCGTACTTGGCCGTCACGAACGCGTGGGGCCGCACGCCCGCGAGCGCCGCGGCCCACTGGCCTTCTCCCGGCGAAAGCCCCGCATGGCGGAGCCGCCCGCCCTGCCCCCCCGCGTCCCCGCCCATGCGGCGAAGCGTGAGTTCCAGAGAAGGACTGAACCCCGTGACGACGGACTCCCATCCCTCGCGCCGGGCGCGATCGAGGAGCGGCCGGATGGACTCGAGCTCGCC
>DATJFU010000445.1:0-13942 GCA_035495495.1 Bdellovibrionota bacterium | reverse complement strand
ACCGTCCACGATGGAGACGCCGGCGGTCGTGGCCGTGAGGGTCACGGTCACGTTGGTGGATTGAACCACCTTGCCGAAGTTCTTAATCGCCAGGCTGACGGACACGTTCTCGCCCGGGGCGAACACGCCGTCTTGGTTGGCGTCGACCAGGTTGGAACCGTCGTACTGCAGCACCGCATTGGTGTCGTAGTACTGCTTGCGGGCGGCGTAGGCGGCCTTCTCGGCGCGGTCGTACACGCCGGGGTACGTCTGAGCGTAGCCCTGCTTGTCGCCGTCGTCGTGGCCCTGGGCGTAGTCCGCGTTGTAGGCCTCGGACTTGCCGCGGGCAAAGCCGGCAGCGTATCCGTCGCGCTTACCTTCTTCGACCCGCGTGGGGTACGCGGCCTGATAAGCGGCCTGGTACGAGGGCGTGTAGGCGGCCTGGTAAGCGGCGTCGTAAGCGGGCTGGTATGCCTGCTGATACGCCTGCTGGTAGGCAGCCTGGTAAGCCGCATTGTACGCATCCGGATAGGGGCGGTTCACGTAGTCGTTGTACGTGGCCTGGTACGTGGCCGTGTAGGTCGTGTGGTAGGCCTGCTGGTAGTTCTGGTCGAACGCAGCCTGCGCCGCTTGAGCGTAGGACTGCTGATAGGCCTGAACGTAGGCGTTGTACAAGATCGGTGAGGGAAACGTGTAAGCCGGGGCGTTGCCGGTCCAGCTGTGGTCGAACACGGCCGACGGGGGGTTCGCGCCGGAGTTCGGCACGGTGACGTCCGTCAGGTCGGATTCGAGGTACTCCTTGTCGGCGCGCAGGGTACCGGCGGCCTGACCGTTGGCATTGCCTTCGGTCGTGGCGCGGGCGGTGCCGTCGCGGATGCCGTCAGCCTTGCCCTTGGCGTAGCCGTTCTGGGCGTGACCAGCGGCGGTGCCGTCGGTGTAACCCTTGGCGTCGCCCTGCTGGTAACCGGCGTCATAGCCGGCCTGGAGGCCGTCGGCCTGGCCCTTGGCCTTGCCGTCGGTCTGGCCTTTGGCGTTGCCGGCCTGCGTGCCGGCGGGGGAGCCGTCGGCCGCGCCCTTGGCGAGGCCGTCTTGCTGACCCTTGGCCTGGGCGCGGGCGATGCCGTCGCGCGTGCCGGCGTCGCGGCCGTCACGGGTGCCGACGTCGCGGCCGTCGCGCGAGCCCTGATCGGCCCCCGCCTGGGCGCCGTCAAACGCACCGGCCTGCGCTCCGTCCTGCTGACCGGCGTACTGGGCCCACATCAGGCCGCGGCGCAGGTTCTCGCGAACCTCCTCGAGGCGATGACGTGCTTCGGCCACGCGCTGCTCAGCCTGCTGCGCTTGCTGACGGGCCACCTCGGTCTGCTGGTGGGCCTGGTTCAGCTGGGCTTGGAGCTGGTCGCGCTCGCGGGTCTTGATCTGGATCTGCTGGTTGGCCGTCTGGACGGCCGAGGTGAGTTGGGAGACCTGCTGCTGCTTCTGGGCGATCTCGACGCCGGCGGCGCCGATACGATCGTTCAGGTCTCTCTCTTGTTTTTGCAGGTCGGCGAGTTTCTTGGAGAGGTCGGCGACCTGAGCGTTCTTCTGGTCCAGGTCCTGTTTGGCCGAGTTGGATGCCTGGGCCGCCTGGTTCGCGTCGGCGCGCGCTGCTTGAGCCGCGCTTGCCGCCGTCTGGGCGTTCTGGTTGGCCGTGTTCGACTCCTGGGTCGCCGTTTGCACGTTAGCCTGCGCGCCGCTCACGGAGCTCGTGAGGGCCGCGATGTCGTTATTGAGCGACGTGATCTGATTGCGGGTGTCGGTCAGCTGCGACTGGGCCGTCGAGAGCTGCGACTGGGCGCTCGTGAGCGCCGTCTGGGCCTGGTCGGCCGCGGCCTGCGCGGTCTGGGCGTCGGCCTTGGCCTGATTGGCCTCGTCGCGGGCCTTCTGGGCGCGGCGGCGGAGCTCGGGGGCATTGGCGTCGCCGGCGGCCTCGGCCTGCGCGGCCTGGCCCTCGAGTTCGGCGGCCTTCTGGTCCTTGCGCTGGGCCTCACGCTTGGCGCGCTCGGCCTGCTGCTGGAGCTGGCCGATCGACGCCTGGAGCTGGGCCACGTTGGCCTGAAGCTGCGTCACCTGGGCCGTGAGCTGCTGCTCTTTGGCCTGGGCGTTACTCAGGGCCGTGCGCTTGTTCGCGAGCTGGTTCGTGAGCTCCGTGAGGGCGGCCTGGGCGCGGTCCAAGGCGGCCTTCTTGTCGCGGGCCGCGTTCGCGGCCTGGGTCGAAGCGGCCTCGGCGCGGTCGGCGGCGGCGTCCTTCTGATCCGCCGTGGCCTTGGCCTGCTCAAAGCGGGTCTGCGCCTGTTGGGCCGCAGACTGCGCATTCTGGAGCTGACTCTGAACCTGGGGGATCTGGTTACGGACCTGCTGGAGCTGGCCCTGCTTGGTCTGGATCTCCGTTTGGAGGGTGGCGATCTGGTTCTGCGCCTGGGTGATCTTCTGGGTGTTGTCCTGAACCTGCTCTTGGAGCTGGTTCAGCTCGCGCTTTTTGGCTTCGAGGTTCTACGAGATCTGGTTCTCGGCCGCTTGCAGCCGCTGCAGGCGGTTCTCAAACTGTTGAGCCGCGTTCTGCGTCGCCTGGAGCACCTGCTCGGCCCGGGGAACGTCGTAATCCTCGGGGTTCGAGGGGGGGTTCCACCCGCCGTCGTTCCACCCGCCATGATCGTGGTCGTGGCCGTGGTCGTGCCAGCCGCCCCATCCGTGGTCGGCCCAGGCAGCATTCGGTGCTGCCGATGCCACTGCCAATGCCAGGGTTGCCAGAAGGCCACGCGCTGCTTTGCTCTTCACGATGGTCATGGAACTCTCTCCCTTTACGGCTTGGGGCCATCTGGCGCCCAATCCCTTAAAAAACCAAAAGACGTTGGCCCCTGGTGCTGGAACCATGCCAGCTACAGCACTGCGAAACGGGGACCTTCGCCGACCGTGGGGTGGAACTAGCGCACCGCATTAATTCCTGCAACCGACGCTGTTTTTCAGGGTTTTTTTAGGGTGAGTAAAAC
The DNA here is from genome assembly GCA_035495495.1 of Bdellovibrionota bacterium. GTDB lineage: Bacteria > Bdellovibrionota > UBA1018 > UBA1018 > JADZFF01 > JADZFF01. The sequence continues at coordinate 10,937 of DATJFU010000445.1, read as the reverse complement.
GGTCAACGTTACATTCCACCCACGGCCTTGAATTGGCTCCAAGCGGCCCTAGGCGCAAAAGGACACCCGGGTTAGGGTGCGGCCATGACCGAGCACGTGGAGCGCGTCCGTGTCCGTTACGCCGAGACCGACCAGATGGGCGTGGTCTACCACGGGCAATATTTGGTCTGGCTGGACATTACCCGCACGGCTTACCTCGAGGCCCTGGGGTACTCCTACAAGCGGCTGGAGGAAGAAGGGTTCTTCTTTGTCGTCCGCGAGGCCCACCTCCGGTACCGGCGGCCCGCCAAGTTCGACGATTATATAGACGTCAAAGCGTGGGTGACGGAGCTCACGCCCGTGCGCTTCAGGTTTCAGTACGAATTGGATCGCGGGTCAGAGCGGATCGCGGAGGGCTGGACCGAGCTCGCCTGCGTGGACCGGGCCGGAAAGCCGCAACGAATCCCGGGTGCATTGAGCCGGCTCGTCACTGTTCGTCAGTAATCCCAGGATCTTAGCCACTCATATCTCATGGCACGAGCTATTGTTGACGGTTTGCGTCTGTTTACGTTACACAGCGCGTCATGAAATCACATTTTCTGTCTGTTGCCATCGCTACCCTTGCGCTCGCTCAGTCGGCGCAAGCCACGGTCACCGCCCCCAACATGATTGAAGTGGGCGCGGGCGCCGCCGCATCGACGCAAGGCTCGATCGAGGCTCTCTTTCGGGTCAACGCCCAGGGCGCCGTCGACCAGGGCGGCGGTCAGAGCTTTATCCTCGCCAAGATCACCGGCGACGCCGCCTTTGGCTCGGATGGCCTGACCTACGTCGACATGGAGTTTGAATCCCTCGGCTGGCACTGGGGCGACCAGAACGACTACGTGGACGCCCACGTGCTCGGCGTCAACGTCCAGCGCAACGTGAACATCAACAACGACGTGACCGCGCGCTTTACCCTCCTGGGTCTCCGTGGCGGTTTCTCGGACCAGCTCTCGCCCGACGTGAAACTGATCCTCGACGGCGCGATCGACCTGCTCTCGCTCTCGTACACCAAGCGGGTGTCCGACGGCGCCGACCTCCTGGGTTGGGGCGCGGGTCTCCAGGGCGAAGCCGGCGTGGAACTCTTTGATCGCGTCCGCATCACCCTCGGCGAAAAGCTCGGCACCACCCTCGGCTCGCCCGAGCAGGTGTACGCCGGCGTCCGCTGCGACACCTACGGCGACGGCTACAACGCCACCACGATCTGCCAGGACGACTACGTCACCAAGTGGAACGACGTCCGCGTCAACAGCAGCACGTACCTGAGCATCATCGGTCAGCTCACGAAGAGCCTGTCGCTGTTCGGCCGTGCCTCGTACAACCTGTACAGCGTCTCCGACCAGACCGCGGGGAGCGGAACGCCCCCCTCGACGAACGGGGAGTTTCAGTTCGTGCTCGGCGCGACTTATAAGTTTTGAGTTAGTGGACTAGTGAGTGGGCGGCCCTCCGTGAGCGATCGCGGGGGGCCGTCTCTGTTTCTGGGGGCGGAGGTCTGCCCGCTTGCCCTCTGCCGAGCCCGGGCGGGTGAGGTGCTTCTGCTCGGTCCGAGAAGTGAAGACGGGAACGGCGGCAGGGGAAGGGCCCTGGGGTGGTCCTGAAATCGGACGCGCGTACATCCCTCGCCACTTTTCTCTTGGGACATCTCAATCATTTCTTTGGGATCGTCCTCTGGGCGGCCTCTTTGAGCGCTGGGGCGATTGGCCATGGCCTCGATCACGGTCCGGAATCGAATTTCTTCATCTGAGTATCTTATTTGCCCTGCTGAAGCCGGCCAAGCCCGAGAGAGGAGAGGCGGAAAAGTGGCTGTATGAAGATTCCATGAACGCAGAGTCTCTCGGTCACCGTTGGCAAGAAAAGATGTCATCCCTCTCGGACGAAGGACTCCTTGAGGCCACTCTGAGCTGCGCTCGGTCCGAACGTGAACAGACAGCAGCTCTGGTCGCCCACCTGTCGGAGGTCTGTCAGAGGGACCTTGCCCTGAAGCGCGGATATCCTTCCCTTTTCAAGTACGCGCGGGACGCGCTGGGGCTCTCGGATTCGATGGCCTGGGAGCGGGTTTCAGCGGCCCGTCTTGCCCGCCAGGTACCGGATACCGTCACCAGACTCTCCAGCGGAGAACTCACGCTTGCCGCCGCGGGCGAGCTCTGGAAGTGCCTGCAGAATGAAAAAAGGGGGGCACAGGTACCGGGCCCTTCTGGCAAGACCGGTGGCCCGGTCGAAGCGCTGGCGCTTCAACCCGCCCTCATTCCGGTTCAGATCTCAGAAAAATGCGCGGCTCCCACTCCCACAGAAGTGCGCGAGGCGTTTGGCAGGGTCCTTGGAAAGACACGCAGGGAATCCGAGGCCGTTCTCCAGGAATGGCGCCGGGAGCGGAATGGAAATCGGGAAGAGGAGACCCCTTCTCCTCGTCCGTCAGCCCGGCGAAGCGTCCATTCCCGCACATGGACGGAATGCGGCTTCTTTCTCAGTGCGGACGAACTCGCGCTCTTTGATCGCCTCAGGGATCTGCTCTCGCACAAGCTGGGCACTCGCGATCCGCAGGCTGTCTTTCAGTGGCTCTTGCGGAGTGGGCTGGATCGGGTCGATCCCCTCCGGCGCGAGGAGCGAATCCAAAAGAGGAGGCAGGGAAAAGGGCCGAAGTGCGCGCCTAAGGACACTGCATTGCGGCGTCCTGAGCAAGAAACGGTGCGGCGTCCTTCTCCCGATGCTTCTGCTGCGGCGACGGGCCGCGCGAAGCCGATTCGGCGAAAGACCATCTCAGCGCCGCTCAAACGGCGCATCTGGATCCGAGACCAGGGCCGCTGCCAGCACACCGATCCGCTCACCGGACGACAGTGCGAGGCCACGGCCTACTTAGACCTAGATCACATCCGTCCGGTGAGCCAGGGTGGGGAGAATCTGGAAGAGAACCTTCGTCTCAGCTGCGCCAATCACAACCGCAGGAGATTTCGCTGGGACGAGCGCGACCAACCGGCCCCGGCCAGGAGGGATTCGGAACCGTAACACCGGTCGCCCTCATCAGGCCGGGCCAGCGCGCGGACCCTCCCCTCGCTGCTTCCCTGTCTCGAATGGCACAGGCGTCGGAAAAGCACCTCACCCGCGCTCGAGGTGGCAGAGGACCGCGCGCTTGGGGCCCGTTACCCGTCGTCGCTTCAGCCCGTCAGCGTTCCGTTGTACTGCCGCTTGAGACGGTAACGGTTCACGCCCCCAGCGGCGTCATGCGGCAGCGCATCCGTGAAGAAGACGACCTTGGGCACGTGCTCCTCATCGAGCGACGAGCGGCAGGCCTTGATGACGTCCTGGTCGCTCACGGTGGCCTTGGGGCGCCTGACGACCGCGCACGCGAGAATGATCTTTCCGACCGCGTTCTGCATGAAAAACGCGGCGCCGTCCTCGACGCCGGGGATCTTCTTGATCACCGAGTCGGCCGGATCCGCAAAGGTGTAGTTTCCCTCGCGCATGTGGGCGTCGACCTGCCGGCCGAGATACGAAAGGCTCAGCTCCTCGTCGGCTCCGTCGAGGCGCGCGAGATCGCCGGTATAGAGCCAGGTCCCGCGCTTGACGTCGCGGGTGAACTGCTCGAGCTCTTCTTTCTTCGCCGGTGGACCGTAGTACTTGTGAAACACCGTGGGGCCCGAGACGGCCAGATGCCCCATTCGCTCCTCGCGGCCTTCGATGGCGTCGCCCGCCTGATCCAGAACCTTGTACTGCAGGCCGGGCAGACCCCGGTACTTGGGTTCGAGGGGAGGATTGTCGAGCGAGGTGGCCATCTCCTCGGAGTCCTCCATCGCGATGGTCCAGCCGTTTTCGACCTGGCCGTAAACCGTGAGGATCGGGATCTCCATGAGCCCAAACGCCTTGCGGAGCTGGGGCGAGAGGGTGCCCATACCCACGGTGATGCTCCGCACGCACTGGGGGAGGCGGGCTTGCTCGCTCTTGAGGATCAGAAGCAGGCGGCGGCAGATCTTGGAGGTCGCGATGACCCGGGTGATGATGTTGTCGCGCAGAAACTCGAGCAGCTCCTTGTTGTCGCGGCCCTCGTCGATCACGAGCGTACCGCCCGTCATGAGGGGCATGAGCACACCGTGAAACAGGGAGTAGGGCGTCGACCACGGAAGCAGCGTCAGGTAGCGGTCCGACTTACGCGCGTGGTAGCGGGACCTGAGCGACGTCGCGCCGAACTGGAGCTCGTCGTGCGTGAGCTCGACCAGCATGGGCTCACGCGTGCCGCCGGAGGTCCTGAGAATCATGACCGGATCGATGGCCCTGGGCTCGAATCCCACCTGGGGCGTGAAAGAGGAGTCGTACTCGCCGCCCCGTTTGCGGTCGATCTCGATCACCGGAAGAAACAGACGCTCCTGGTTGAACAGGTCCCGGGTCCGGGTGGCCAGATCCGAGGTGATGGCCAGATGGGTGACGCCGGCGCGGCGGATCCAGTCTCCCAGCTCTTCGTCGGTGCATTTGGGATCGAGGGGGACGTTGATTCCCTGGACGTTCGACACCGCGAAGATCGTCTTGGCCACCGCGGGGTGGGGGGTCGTCATGAGCCCCATGCGCGGTCCGTGCCCCACCTCGTGCTGAAGCAGGTAGCTCAGGCGGGCGATGTCCTGCACGAGTTCGCGGTAGGTGGTCTTCTTGCCGAGAAATAGGATGGCCGGGTCACCGGCCCCCGTCGCGGCGACGCTGAGAAGGTGCTGGCCGATCAACAAGCGTCAGGGTTCTCCGCGCCGTTCATTGATACTCCTGAAAGAAGCGGTCAAAGGCCTTGTTGGCCACGCCTTCGAGAAACCGGAGTCGGGGTGGAAGATGGGCCGCCGAGCTCTTGGCGTCCGCCACGACCTTCTGCTCGTCCTCGGCCACGGCCGAGCGGACGTCGCCGGTGGCGAGGTCAGTGAACTCCAGGCTCACGCGAACCTTGCCCTCGAGGGATTTGACCTTGTAGAGATGGTCCGTCTCGCCGTCGTCGCCCTGCTCCTCGGCGAGCTGCGAGTCCTTCTCCTTTTCGGCCGAGTAACCCTCGTTCTCGTCGGCGTCGAACTGCAGCACCTTGGCCCGGAGCGCGAGATCGGCGCCGGCCGCCTTGGCCACGCCCTTCCAGTCCGTTGGATCTTGGTTGGGCTTGGCTTTGGCCTGGTCCAGGTCCTTCTTGTTCACCAGGATGAACGTGCCCTTGTCCACGAGCTGATTCACGAGCGCGACTTCGACCACCTTGCGAGCGGTGCTCTCGCCGTCGACGGCGACGAGGGCGACCTTCTTGCCCTCAAAGCGGGAGAGCTCCGGGGTGGTCTTCTTGGCCGCCGATCCGCAGCCCGAAGCCAGAGCCAGGGAGAGGAGACCGGAGACGATCGCGATGTTTCGTTTCAATGGGTGGCCCCTCCGTGAACGAGCACGCGCACATCGTCTCGAAAGAGGATCTTGACCTTGTTGGGGTGGACGAGCTCCTCGACGAAGCCCTCGCCGAACTTGGGGTGCATGATCTTGTCGCCCGGGGAGAACTGGGTCGACGCGTTGTAGGGCCGGCCGGGCTGGGCGCGCTTCTGCTGCGCGGCCTTGTCCCAGAGGCTCTCGACAGAAACCGTCACCGCTCTGGCGCGGGCCGGCCGCGCCGGGCCCTCGGGCTTCTCGGTGATGCCTTTGGGAGCGCGATAGGTGTGCGTCTTCTTGCAGGTGCGGCACTCCACGCGGGCGATGCGGTCGCCCTGCATGGCCACCACCACGTGCTTGAGGTCCATTCGGCAGGAGGTGCAGTACGCCAGGACATCGGACGAGACCTTGTTTGAAGCCATAATGGTTTAGAGAGTATACCGAACGGGTGCGGTTTAGGGGAGAAAGAGGGACTTTTCGCTTTGCGTCGGGAGCCGGCAGGTCTCCCGCCGGCCGAACCATCGGTAACGATGGCGAGCGACCCAAGAATAGACGGCGTCCCTGAGGGGGCGCGGGATCACCAAGAAAAGGGCAAAGACCCGGTTGGCTCCGCCGGTGAGGGCCAGGGCCCTCAAGGCCGCCGACGACCGGGTAAAGACCCGGCCCCCTCGGACGAGGACCAGGGTGCCGGGGTCGGAGCCGTCGGGCGAGGCGAGGCCGTTTCCACCCGGGAGCGTGGGGAGGAGCTCGGCGGCGGTCCGCCCCTGGAGGGAGCCGTACCGGAGCCGGCCTCGCCGGTCCGCGCGGATCAGAAAATCCACCGTCGCGTTGCAGAGATTGCAGACGCCATCAAAGAAAAGAAGGGTCGGTTCTTGGGTGGAATCTGGGCCCGCCACGCCGTTTGAGTTTACCACGTCACAAGAGTAGCCTGCCCCCCATGGAACGGGGCAAACTCCTCGAAGCGGCCCGTCAGGCCGAAACGTCACCCGGCGTCTATTTGATGAGGGGCGACCGCGGGCAGGTGCTCTACGTCGGCAAGGCCAAGAACCTGCGTAACCGGCTGCAATCCTACTTCAAAGGCGACGCCCACGAGATTCCCCGCATCGAGCTTCTGGTGCAGCAGGTGCTCCGTTTTGACGTGATGCTGACGGAGACCGAGGCCGAGGCCCTCATCCTCGAATGCACGCTCATCAAGAAGCACAAGCCCAAGTTCAACGTCCGCCTCAAGGACGACAAGTCGTTTCCGTACATCCGGGTGGCGTCGGATCAGGACTTTCCGCGGCTCGAGTGGACGCGCCGGGTGCGGCGCGATGGGTCCCGTTATTTCGGGCCGTTTCCCTCGGCGTTCGCGGCCAAGCAGGTGCTCAAGCTGCTCAACGACACATTCAAGCTCCGCGACTGTTCGGACAACACGTTCAGGCATCGCAGCCGGCCCTGCATCCTGCACCAGATGAACCGCTGCTCCGCCCCTTGCGTCGGTCTCATCGACCGCGATCGCTACGCGCAGGACCTGCGCGAGGCGATGGCCGTGCTGGAGGGAGGCGGAGACGAACTCCTCGCCGGTCTCGAGAAGGGCATGAGTGAGGCCGCCGAGCGCGAGGAGTTCGAAGAAGCCGCCCGCATCCGGGACCAGATCCGGAGCGTGAAGCTCGTGACCGAGACCCAGTCGGTGGTGTCGGCGGGCGCGGGCCGCAATCGCGACGTGGTGGGTCTGGCCCGGCAGGGCGATCGCGCGCACGTGGCGCTGCTCCAGATCCGCGCGGGCCGGCTCCTGGCGGTGAGGCACTACGATCTGCAGAACGCCGACGCGTCCCTCCCGGATGCCGAGCTTCTGGCCGAGTTCCTGGCCCAGCATCACCTGGGCCAGGCGGCGCAGGCGGAGGCACCGGTGGCCGATGCCGCCGAGGGAGTCGACGTCGATCCGACCCGCGTGGGCGCCCCGCCACCCCGCGAGATCCTGGTTCCGTCCCCGGTCGAGGAGCCGGATCAGCTCGAGCGCGCCCTGGGCGCCCAAGTCCGGGTCCCCGAGGGCGAAGAAGAAACCCATCTCTCCGCGGTGGCCCGCTCGCACGCACAGGTGGCGCTCGAGAGCAGCCGGTCCCGCGAGGGCGGCCACGGCATCGAGGCCCTCGAGCAGGTCCAAGAAAAGCTCCACCTGCAACGCCTGCCCCAGCGCATCGAGTGCTACGACATCTCCAACATCCACGGCGAGGACTCCGTGGCGTCGCGCGTGGTCTTTATCGACGGAGCGCCCGACAAGAACCTTTACCGGCGCTACAAGATCCGCACGGTCGAGGGGCCCAACGACTTTGCGATGATGAAAGAGGTGCTCTCACGGCGGTTCTCCCGCACGGAGGAGGATCTCCCGGATCTCGTCGTGGTGGACGGCGGCAAGGGACAGCTCGCCCAGGCCGTGGCGATCCTGGAGGAGCTCGAGGTTCAGGGCGTCGCGGCCGTGGGTCTCGCCAAGGCCCGCACCGAGAGCGACTTTACCTCGTCCGAGGTGAACTCGAGTCAGGAGCGCATCTTCATTCCGGGCAGAAAAAATCCCGTGGGCCTGCACCCGCACCAGGCGGCGTACAAGCTCCTCACGCACGTGCGGGACGAGGCGCACCGGTTTGCGCTCGCGTATCACCGACTTCTCCGCGGCAAGCGTCGGGCCGGCGGACAGGACTAGCGAAGGAGGCCGAGCCCCGTCGAGGCCGGTAGAGTCAGAAAAAGAGCGTGAAGCCTTTGTCCGTGCCGTTGAAATACAGGTAGATGTACCCGCCGTAGAGCTGGTTCTGGGTCGTGCGACCCAGGTTCACCCCGACGCCTGTCACGCAGAGATCCGTGGGATTGCCCAGGCTCTGGCGCAGGTTGCTGCCGTTGATTTCGTTTTGGGTCGCGGAGCTGATCTGGAGGTAGCCCACGCCCGTGATCTGTGCCTGCTGGTTCTGGCTAAAGCCCATCTGGATCAGGCCGTCGTAGCTCGTGCCCGAATGGGTGAACCCCGTGCTGGGTCCGCCCATGGTCACGGTGCCGTGGTGCTCGCCGCCGGGATAGGTGCCCGCGTAGATGTTGTTGCTGTCCACCTGGATGCCGGTGCCGGTGAACAGGACGGGATCGCCGACATGATAACACGTGCCCGGCAGGCCGCCGGTTCCACCGCTCGTGGTGCCGCCGGGCGAGAGTCCGCCGGGGAGGCCGCCCACGAAGTCACGTGAGCCGGGGGGACCTCCGCAGCCGGTGAGGACGGCCAGGGCCAGTGCGAGGGCAAGAACGGGTTTTTTCAGCTTCAACATAAGGACTACCTCTACGAGTGCATCGGGGCGCGCTGGGACGCGCCCTCACCTGGGTCAAAAGCAACCCATGTGCCACGCAGTGTCAAAAAGACACCTGGAACATCAAGGAGTTAGGTGAGGTTTGGGGTCGCGCCCCGTCGAACTTCTGGTCAGGACAGGTGGGATGCGACGGTCTGAAGAAGGAGTCGCGCTTCGATGGGCTTCTTCAAGAAGGCCTTGGCGTCGATGTTCTTCATGTCCGTTTCGATGGTCGCGCGCGAGGTGATGACCACCACTGGGATCCCCTTGAGGTGGGGCTTGGACTTCTGGGCGGCCCTAAAGTGGTGGCCGTCCATCACGGGCATCCCCAGGTCGAGCAGGATCAGGTTGGGGAGGGGGTCCGAGAGTTCGAGGAGGGCCAGGGCCTCCTTGCCGTCCTTAGCGTTGAGAACGCCCAAGCCGGCCCGCTTGAGAATGGGCGTGAGCAGGTTGTGCAAGCTTTCGTCGTCGTCGACGATCAGCACCTTCTTGGGGCCCGCAGCTTTTTTACCCGCATCGTTGGGAGTCATTCTCGACAGAACTCTACCAAAGGGTCCACGGGGGGTCCACCTTCTACCGGATCCGCCCGGCGGATCCTTTTCGTCATGATTCGGCCAAAAATTCCTTCACAAAGCCGGGCGAGGGGCGCGACCGCACGTCCTCCGGGCTGCCGTCCTGGGCGATCCGCCCCTGGTGCATCACCAGCACCCGCGTCGACATCTCAAAGGCCTCGCGCTGGTCGTGGGTCACGTACAGGATCGTGATTCCCAGGCTCCGGTGCAGGTCGCGGAGCTCGCGGCGCATCTCGCCCCGGAGCTTGGCGTCCAGGTTGGAAAGGGGCTCATCGAGAAGCAGAATCGGCGGCTCCATCACGAGTCCCCGAGCCAGGGCCACGCGCTGCTGCTGCCCGCCCGAGAGCTGGTGGGGATAGCGATCCGCCAGCCCCTCGAGGCGCACGAGCTTGAGGGCGCGTTCGACCGCCGCGCGGCGGGCGCCGGCGTCCGGATACTTGGCCCGGAGGCGGGGTGAGGCGAGGAGCGGGTACTCCACGTTTCCAAAGGCCGTCTTGTGCGGCCAGACCGCGTAGGTCTGAAAAACCATCCCCAGGCCCCGCTCTTCGGGTGGAATCCGATCGGACGGTCCCCACACCGTGCGGCCCCCGATGGCGATGGTCCCGGCGCTCGGCGCCTCGAGGCCCGCGACCATGCGGAGAAGCGTGGTCTTGCCGCAACCGCTCGGACCCAGGAGGGCCACGAAGCTCTTGTCCTCGACCACGAGGTCCAGGGGCTTCAGGACCTCGACGGGTCCAAAGCTCTTGGCCACGCCCTTGAGTTCCAGGCTGCTCATGATTCTGCCTCCCTCTGCCGGGTCACAAAGCCCACGGCCAATGCGACGGTCAAAAGAATCCACGCCAGCGCGGCCGCCGAGGGCTGGTCCGCGTATTCCTGGAGTTGAAACAAAAGCGTTCCCAGCGTCGCCCCGCCCGGCCCGGTGAGGAGCACGCTCATCGTGAGCTCGGTCAGCATGGGCAGCGCGCAGAGAAGCCAGGCGGCGCCCAAGGTCGTCTTGAGGAGAGGCACCCAGATCGTGGCGAGAAGCCGGACGGTGCGGGCCCCGCTCACGCGGGCCGCTTCTTCCATCGAGGGGTGCACTTGCGCAAAGCCGTTGCTCAGGGTTCGCGCGGCGACGGCTGAGTACTTGAGGGCGTAGGCAGCGGCCATGAGAAACATGGGCCCATCGACGGGGACCCCCAGGTGCGCGAGGGCGGTGCCGCCCACGAGAAGGACCAGGGCCAGGGTCGTTCCGGGTGCCGAAAACGGGACTCCCAGCACCGTGATGACGGCGCGGGCGGCGCGGGAATTTCTGCGAACGGCGAGAAACGCGAGCGTAAATCCGGCCAGCGTGACGGCCGAGGCCGTGAGGAGCGTGAGAAGCAGGGAGTTGGTCAGCCCCTCCCTGAAGTCCGGCATGCCGAGCACGCGCACCAGGTTTCGTCCGGTCCAGCCCGACGGCGAGAACTGTCCCGCGACGGGCGCCAACGTCGAAAGCAAAAGAGCGACCCACGGCAATGCCACCGCCGCCATCAAGAATCCCCAGGCCAACGCGGCCACGGGCCCCCGGGCCGCGCCCAAGGCCATCCGCGACGGCCGCGACGCGCGCCCTCCCGCGAGCGCGCCGCCGCCCCGCCGAGTGCGGAGCCGCGTGAGCCAGGCCGAGACGCTGAGGCCCAGGCCCGCGAGGGCGAGAAGGACC
>DATJFU010000444.1:0-4256 GCA_035495495.1 Bdellovibrionota bacterium | reverse complement strand
TCAAGATGAGGCAGAGCCCCTGCTCGATGAGGGCGGGGGTCGCCTTCATGTGTTCGATCACGTCCCGAAAAATCTGGCCCTTGAGGGCGTCCACCTTGTCGTCGCGCTTCAGTACCTCGCGGGCGGTGGCCTCGCTGCCCTGGACAAACGAGTCGATGGCCTCGCGAACCATGTGCCGGGCCTCATCGACCATGATGGGCAGGTCCTGGAGCGGCTTCAGGGGCGGCCCTTTGAGATACCGCTCGCTGTTCAAGGCGATGTTCACGGCTTGGTCGCCGATGCGCTCCAGGTCCGTGTTGATCCGCAGAACCGCCACCACGAGCCGCAGGTCATTGGCCAGGGGTTGCTGGAGGGCCAGCTGCTTGAGGCAGGCCTCATCAACGGCCTTCTGGGCCTCGTTGATCTTTTCTTCGGTCTCAAAGACCTGGGAGACCAGCGCCGTGTCTTTCTTTTGAAGCATGCGCGCGGAAACATCGATGGCGTCCTCAGCGAGGGCCGCCATGGCCGTCAGCCGCTCCTTGAGCTGCCTCAGAGAGGCGTCAAAATGCCGTTCCATGCAATCAGCCGAACCTTCCGGTGATGTAACGTTCCGTCTGCTTCTCTTTGGGTGCCGTAAAGAGCTTTGACGTCTCGTCGTACTCGATCAGGTCACCCAGAAGGAAGAACGCGGTGCGGTCGGAGATCCGGGCCGCCTGCTGCATATTATGGGTCACCATGACGATGGTCACGGTCTTTTTGAGCTCGGTGACCAGTTCCTCGATCTTGGCGGTCGAGATGGGATCCAAGGCGCTCGTGGGCTCGTCCATCAGGAGCACCGACGGCTCGACCGCGAGGGCCCGGGCGATACAAAGACGTTGCTGCTGGCCGCCCGAGAGGCTGGTGCCCGGGGCATGCAGCTTGTCTTTGACCTCGCCCCAGAGGGCCGACAGGGTCAGGCTGCGCTCCACGATCTCGTCGAGAACGGATTTGCTCCGGACCCCGGCGAGTTTGAGGCCCACGGCCACGTTGTCGAAGACCGAGAGGCCCGGAAACGGGTTGGGCTTCTGAAACACCATCCCGATCTTTCGACGGATCGAGACAGGGTCCACCCCCGCCCCATAGATGTCCTTGCCGTCGAGAAGCACCTGACCCGTGGCCGATGCCTCGGGGACCTCCTCATGAAGGCGGTTGAGACAACGGATAAAGGTCGACTTTCCGCACCCCGACGGCCCGATGATGGCCGTGACCTGATTGCGCTCAAAGTCCATGGAGATGCCTTTGACCGCGCGGGTCTTGCCGAAATAGGCCTCCAGGTTGACCGCCTTCAGAAGCGTGCTCACTCTCGGATCCTCCCGCCGGCGCGATTGAGCGCGGCCCGGGTCAAAACGTTCATGGCCAGAACCAGCATCACCAGCACGAACGCGCCGGCCCAGGCCTGCCGGTGCCAGTCGTCATAGGGGCTGATGGCGTAATTGTAGATCTGAACCGGCAGGGACGCGATGGGCTGGTCCAAACCGCTCTGCCAGAACCGGTTGTTGAACGCGGTAAACAGGAGCGGAGCCGTCTCTCCAGAAACCCGTGCGATGGCGAGCATGACGCCGGTGATGATGGGGCCCATGCTGCCGCGAAGAACGATGCGCAGGGTGACCTTCCACCGCGGAAGGCCGAGGGCGAGCCCAGCCTCGCGGATGTTCGGGGGCACCATCTTGAGAAGCTCCTCGGTGGTGCGGCTCACCGTCGGGATCATGAGAAGACCGAGGGCAAGCCCCCCCGCGAGCGCCGAAAAGCGTTTCATCGGCACGACCATGATCGCGTAGACAAAGAGGCCCACGATGATCGAAGGCACGCTAGACAGCATGTCCGCGCTGAATCGGGCGATCGAGGCCACGCGTCCCCTCCCGTACTCGGAGAGATACAGCCCCACGGCGATGCCCCACGGGATCCCGACGCTCGAGGCGAGGGCAACCAGGGTGGCCGTGCCCACGAGGGCGTTCACCATTCCGCCCCCCGCCTCGCCCACGGGTTTAGGGAGCTGCGTAAAGAAGCCCCAGTCGAGGGCGGGCGCTCCCTGCCGGAGCACGTACCAGAAGACGCTGAGCAACGGCAAGACCGCGACCAACGCCGCCGCCACGAGCAACACGCACATCAGGACGTTGATCGCATTGCGCTTGCGATAGCTCCTGAATGCGTAATCCGAAAAACTCCGGCGGACGGTCATGATTGCGTCCCCCATCGAAATCCGCGGTTGATGAACAGGCGGGCGACACTATTGATAATGAAGGTGACGGCGAACAGGGCCAGCCCGACCTCGACCAGCGCCGCGAGGTGCACGTCGCTCGTGGCCTCGGCGTACTCGTTGGCCACGATGCTGGCCATCGTCGATCCCGGGGCGAAAAGGGACACCGAAATCTCATGCCGGTTGCCGATGACCATCGTCACGGCCATGGTCTCTCCGAGCGCGCGGCCGAGTCCCAAGATCACGGCTCCCGTGATCCCCCGCCTGGCGGACTTGAGGACCGCCAGCCGCATGCTTTCCCAGCGAGTCGCCCCAAGAGCGAGCGCCGCCTCGCGCTGGGCCCGGGGGATGGCGTTGAAGACCTCGCGGCAGATACTGGTGATCGTGGGCGTGATCATGATGGCGAGGATCATCCCCGCGGCCATCATGCCGACGCCGTACGGCGGGCCCTGAAAAAACGGGAGCCATCCCAAGATCGAACCCAGAAGGGGCTCGACCGCACTCCTCAGCCAGGGCGCGAGCACGAACACCCCCCAGAGCCCATAGACGACGCTCGGGATCGCCGCCAGCATCTCGACCAGAAAGCCGACGGCTCGGCCCAGCCGCGTGGGCGCGAGTTCGGTCAGGAAGAGAGCGACGCCGATGCTGAGGGGCGTCGCCACCACGATGGCCAAAAGAGACGAGAACACCGTGCCAAAGATCACCGGAAGCGCGCCGTAGACGTCCTTGACGGGGTCCCAGGTGGATCCGGACAAAAAAGCCAGGCCCTGGCTGCGCACGGCAGGCAGGGCCTGGCGAAACAGAAAGACCGCGATGGCCAGGAGAAGCAGAGCCAGACCCACGGAGAGCGCCCGGAGGATCGAACGAAAAGCCCGATCCCCTAGACGCACGTCCCTCTTGGTCTTGGAGCCGTCCCGATGAATTTGCTGATTGGCTCCGACCAGTTCTGCCTCCGCCGGGTACACTACTTGACCGAGATCTCGGCGATCCTGGCCTTGACCTTGGTTACGAGGGCCTTGGGAAGGGGAGCGTAGTACATGGGCTCAGCGAACTTCTGTCCGTCCGCGACGGCCCACTTGAGGAACTTCACGATCTTAGTCCCCTTGTCCTTGCCCATGTTCTTGCTCACGAGAAGATAAGTGAAGCCGCTGATGGGATAGGCGCCGGCGCCCGTCGCGTCCGTGATGGAAACGCGGAAATCGGCGGGGATCGTCTTGAGGGAACCCGCGGCCGCGGCTGTCACCGAAGCCGTGCTGGGCTCCACGACCTTGCCCGCGTGGTTCTTGAGCGAGGCGTAGGCCAGGTTGTTGTTCTTGGCGTAGATGAGTTCGACGTAACCCAAGGCGCCGGGGGTCTGCTTCACGAGGCCAGTCACGCCCTCGTTGCCCTTTCCGCCCAAGCCCGTGGGCCAGTTCACCGCTGGTCCCGCTCCGACCTTGGATTTCCAGTCAGCGCTGACCTTGGACAGGTAGTCCGTGAAGATCGCGCTCGTGCCGCTGCCGTCCGAACGGTGGGCCACCAAGATCGCGTCGCCAGGCAGTTTTACGCCAGGGTTCAGCTTGGCGATGCGAGCGTCGTCCCATTTGGTGATCGTGCCCAGAAAGATGTCGGCCACGACGTCGCCGCTCAGCACCAGGGGCTTGGTCAGGCCCGGCAGGTTGTAGGTCAGCACCACCGCGCCCAGCACCCTGGGGATGTGGAGCACGTCCTGCACCTTGGCGATCTGCTCGTCGGTCATGGGCGCGTCGCTCGCGCCAAAGTCCACCGTCTTTTCGGTGAACTGACGGATGCCACCGCCGCTGCCGATGGACTGGTAGTTGATCTGCACTTCGGGATCCACCTTCTGGTATTCGGTGAACCACTTGGAGTAGAGCGGAAACGGAAAGGTGGCGCCGGCGCCGTTGATGAGGGCGGGGGCCGCTTGGGCCGACATTCCACCCAAAAGGGCGACGGTCATGAGGACTGTGCTGAGCTGCTTCGTTTTCATGGATCCTCCGAGTAGGGGGTAATTGAACGTCCTTGAAATATCCCCCCATTAGGC
>DATJFU010000443.1:0-4112 GCA_035495495.1 Bdellovibrionota bacterium | reverse complement strand
CGGATACCGTGGATCTTGTTGGCGGCGATGCTCATGCCGATGCCGCTTCCACAGATCAGGACGCCCAGGGGCGCCATGCCGCCGGCAACCTCACGGGCCACATCCTCGGCGTAGTCGGGGTAGTCCACCCGCTCGGCGGTCTCGGGCCCGAGGTCGTGCCACTTCACCTCCGGGAGCAGACTCTGAAGGGACTCTTTGAGGTGGAATCCGGCGTGGTCGGAGGCGATGGCGATGGAGTTCGCCGCCATGACCGTCTCAGATCCTTCCGAAGATCAGGCAGGCGTTGGTGCCGCCAAAGCCAAAGCTGTTGGAGAGCGCATAGTCAAAGCGCTTCTCAACGGCGGTTCGGGCCGTGAAGTCGAGGCCCGTCGCCGCGCACTCCGGATCCAGCTTGTCCAGGTTGATGGTGGGCGGGATGCGTCCTTCTTTGACGGCCAAGAGGGCGAAGAGCGCCTCAAGCGCCCCGGCCGCTCCCAGCAGGTGGCCGGTCATGGACTTGGTCGAGCTCACGTGCAGGTGCTTGGGGCCGTCCGGAAACAGACGGCGCACGGCCTGGGCTTCTTGCGCGTCGCCAGCGGGCGTCGACGTGCCGTGGGCGTTGACGTAGCCCACCTTGGACCGGTCGATGCCCGCGCGGGCGAGGGCCATCTGCATGGCCCTGAAGCCACCCTCTCCGCCCTCGGCGGGGAGGGTCATGTGGTAGGCGTCGGCCGAGAGACCGTAACCGATGAACTCTCCGTAGATCCGGGCCCCGCGCTTGCGCGCGGACTCGTACTCCTCGAGCACCACGGCCGCGGCACCTTCGCCCATCACAAAGCCGTCGCGGTCCACGTCAAAGGGACGCGACGCTTTTTCGGGGGCGTCGTTACGCTGGGAGAGGGCCCGCATGGCGGCGAACCCGCCGATGCCCAGGGGTCCGATGACGGCCTCGGCGCCGCCGGCCAGCATGATCTCGGCATCCCCGCGGCGAATGATCTCGGCCGCCTCACCGAGCGCGTGGGCGCTCGACGAGCAAGCCGTGACATTACACAGGTTGGGTCCCTTGAGGTCGAGGGCGATGCTGAGATCGCCCGAGACCATGTTGGGAATGACCTGGGGAATGAAGAACGGCGTGATCCGGCGATAGCCCTTTTCGAGCAACTCCACGTGGACGTCGGCGATCTCGTTGAGACCACCCATGCCCACGCCGATGTTGATGCCAAAGCGCTCGGAGGGAATCTTGTCGCGAATCGCATCCAGTCCCGAATCGCCGTAGGCCTCAAGGCCTGCAGCCATTCCGAAGTGGATGAAGCGGCCCATCTTGCGGGCCTCTTTCTTGTTGGCGACTTCCGTGACCGTCGCGCCCGCCTTGGGGTGGAAGGGACCCACCGGCATTTCGGGGATAAAGTTCTTCACCTCGCAGGCAAAGGTGACGGGCGATCCCGTCATGTCCCGCTGCGTGATGTTCGCCGCTCCCGAACGACCCTCGAGGGCGTGCGCCCAGGTCTCGCGCGCGGTCAGGCCCAAGGGGCTGACTGCGCCGATCCCCGTGACGACGACTCTTCGACGGGTCCGTTGCGTGGTGGAATCCACGGCGAGTTCGATCAGCTCGTGGCGGCTTTAGCGGAGATGTACTTGGTCACGTCGCCGACGGTCTTGATCTTCTCCGCGTCTTCGTCGGGGATGTCGAGGTCGAATTCCTCTTCCATGGTCATGACCAATTCAACGATGTCCAGGCTGTCAGCGCCGAGATCTTCGATGAAAGAAGCTTCCGAGGTCACTTTCTCGGGTTCGACCGCGAGCTGGTCGCAGATGATGTTCTTAACCCGATCTTCCAACGATTCCGACATGGTCCGTTCTCCTGTGGATGCTAAAGACATAGGGCTTGGGCTTACCCTTGTTTGGTTTAGCCTTCAAGTCACATGTACATACCGCCGTTCACCCCGATCACTTGACCGGTGATGTAACGGCTACGCGGTGCAGCAAGAAATCCCACGAGATGGGCCACGTCATCGGCCTCGCCCAGGTACCCGACAGGAATCGTCGCCGCGATCGCGGTCTTCTGCGCGTCCGTGAGGGCGCCGGTCATATCCGTCTGGATAAAACCCGGGGTCACGACGTTCACGCGCACATTGCGGGAGGCCAGCTCCTTTGCGACGGCCTTGCTGAATCCGATGAGGCCCGATTTGGCGGCCGCGTAGGCCGCCTGGCCGGCGTTACCCGACTCACCCACCACTGAACCGATCTGGATGATGCTGCCGGACCGGGCGCGCATCATCCCCTTGGCCGCCTCGCGGGTGCAAAAAATCGCGCCCTCAAGGTCGACCGAAAGGGTTTTGCGCAGGTCCTCGTCCTTGAGCCGGATGAGGAGCCCATCGATCGTGATCCCGGCGTTGTTCACGAGGACCGCGAGCGGGCCCCGCTCCTTGGCCAGTGCTCCGATGCGCTCCTCGACCTGCTTCGAGTCCGCGACGTTGAAACCGAAGAGTTCGGCCGAGCCGCCCTCGGACTGGATCGACTGCACGAGCGCGCGCGCCTTTTCTTCGCTCGAAGAAAAGTTCACGAGGACGTGGAATCCGTCCGCCGCGAGGCGCTTGCAGATGGCCGCGCCGATTCCACGCGAGCCGCCGGTGACGAGGGCCAGGGGTTTGGTCGAATTCATTTACTCTTCTCCTTCAGCCACGACGCCAGGGCGTCAAAGGTGTCCTTGTCGCCCATGCCGATCGCGCCGGCCTCGACCTTTTCGGCCTTGGCGATGCGCTTGACCAAGCCCTGCAGCACCTTGCCGGGGCCGAGCTCGACGAACTGGGTCTGGCCGCCCTGAAGGAGGTGGACCACGGACTGTTTCCACAGCACCGGATGGTCCACTTGTTCGACCAAGCGGGCGAACACGCCCGACTCGTCGGCAGTGAGGGTGGCCGTGCGGTTGGGAACGTAGGGGCAGGCGAGGGGGCGCGGCCGATGGGCTGGCACCGCGTCCGAGAAGAGGCTCTCCATGCGCTCGCGCGCGGGAGCCATGAGACGGCAATGAAAGGGCGCGCTCACGTCGAGCGGGATCGCCTTGCCGCCGGAAAAGCGGGGGTCTCCCGACTTCAGGATTTCGAGGGCCGTGCCCACGCCGTCGACGGAGCCGGCGACGACGACCTGTCCGGGCGAGTTGAAGTTGGCGGGCTCCACCACGGCTTCGACGTTGAAGGTCTTTTGCGTGCGGCCGTCCTTGCGCTTCTGCACGGCCTCCGCGGTCGCGACTTCGCAGAGCAGGCGAACCTGCATGTCGTCGAGGCCCATCACGGCCGCCATGGTGCCTTCGCCGACCGGCACGGCCTTCTGCATGGCCTGGCCCCGCGCGCGCACCCAGCCGGCCGCCGCTGCGAGCGGCAGGCAGCCCGCGGCCACGAGGGCCGAGTACTCGCCGAGTGAGTGGCCGGCGACGGCCGAGGGCTTGAAGCCGAGTTCTTCGGCCGCGACGCGAAAGGCGGCCACGGAGACGGTCAAGAGGGCAGGCTGGGTGTTTTCGGTCAGAGTGAGATCGGATTCGGGTCCTTCGAAGCAGAGCTTGCGCAAATCCACGTGGATCGCGTCCGAAGCTTCTTCAAAGGTTTCTTTGGCGCGCCTGAAGTTCTCGGCGAGGGATTTGCCCATCCCCACGTGCTGCGCGCCCTGACCCGGAAATACAGCGACGATCGACACGGGAACCTCCTAGTCCGGCTGGGGTTACCAGCGCATGAGGAGCGAGCCGTAGGTGAGGCCCGCCCCAAAAACATCCATGAGCAAGGTCTGGCCCGGCTTGACCTTGCCGGATCTCACGGCTTCGTCGAGCACGGTCGGAACGGTGGCGGCCGACGTGTTGCCGTAGCGCTCCACGTTGGTCAGCACTCGCTCCATCGGAAAATCCATGCGCTTGGCCACGGCCTCGATGATGCGGAGATTGGCCTGGTGGGGGACGAACCAATCGAGGTCCTTGACGGTGAGGCCGTTCGCGGCCAGCGCCTGGGTCGCGAAGTCGGCGAGGGTTTTCACGGCGACCTTGAAGATCTCCTTGCCCTTCATCCGCATGGTGTTGTCGTGGGTGACCAGCTTCTCGGGGGTCACGGGGATCGCGGTGCCGCCGGCGGGGATGTACAAGACCTCCC
>DATJFU010000442.1:0-3778 GCA_035495495.1 Bdellovibrionota bacterium | reverse complement strand
GTCCGACCACCTCGCGGTCGCGGCGGTGCTGGCCAAGGATCCCCCCAAGGACACGACCTGAGAGTTCAGGCGCCCAGCGCTTCGAGGTCGCCCTGCTCCACCGTCAGCTTCAGTGACTCCAAGGCCTGGGCCATGTGGGCCTGATTGGACGTCCCTGTCATGGGCAACATCCCTAGCTGACGCGCAAAGGCATAGAGAACTTGCGCGGGCGTGTGCTTGACGCGATTCGCGGTCTCCACGAGGGGCGCGAACCCGAGCCACTGGGGCCGCACGAGGCTAAAGCCCTGGTAGACGATCTCTAAATCCCGGCACACTTCACGCACCTCGGGATCCCAGCCGATGCCCGGATAGCAACGGTTCTGGACGTACGTAGGCTTGACCCGTGCACCCTCGACCAGAGCCACCACCTGCTCGGCGTTGACGTTGCTGATGCCCAAGGCCCGTGCCTTGCCCTGGTCGTGCAGCTCTTCCATCGCCCGCCAAGCCTCCCAATCTCCCTCGGTCAGGCCGTCGCCGCTCTCGGGCCCGTGGATCAGGTACGAGTCCAGGTAATCCGTTCCGAGGTGCTCGAGTGAGCTCGCAAAGGACTGCCGCACCTGCTCCGCGACGGGAGCCTTTGGGTCGTAGGGCAGGCGGTGATCCTGACCCCCCTCATAGGTAAACTTGGATTGTAGAAACAGATCACCGCGCTTGAGACTTCCACCCGCCCATGCGGCCTTGAGGGCCCGCCCCACGCCCTCCTCAAAGTAATGCTTTCGCTGGTTTGCGGTGTCGATGGCCCTGAATCCCGCCTTGAGCGCCTCAGTTACCAGGCCTTCGGTGCGGTCTTCTTTCCACGCGGTCCCGTAGAGAAACGTAGGGCGAAACTTCATATCCGGGGGGTGTATCACCTTGACTAGGTGAGACATAGTTGAAATAGGGACGGGGCTTGAGCCGGCGTTTTCGTAGATTTCTCCTAGGGCCTCTTTCGATCTCTCTGATCGTCTTTCTGACGGCGGCGCAGCCCTCGGCCGAGTCTCCGAATCACCTCTCGCTTCCACCCGCCAGCAGAACTGACTGCGGCTTCTACGACGCCGAGTGCACGGCGAACTCCGACTTTCATTCTTGTCAGGTCGCCCACCGCGTTTGTCCCATCTTTGGGCACAGCGACCGGGCCGACTGCATGAGGGAGTGCCTTCAGGTGGAATTCGAAGCGGCCATGCCGCTCCCATACGGTCGCGTGGCAACGGCGGCGATCCTGTTTGACCACCACGTGACCTGCCTCATGCACTGCTGGTGAGGCTCGGGCGCGCCGCAAGGGCTTGGCGCAGACCCGCTTCCACCTCTCCGAACCTGAACTTGAATCCCGCCTTCAACGCCTTGGCCGGGAGCACCTTCTGCCCCTCGGTGACGAGCGAAGCCGACTCGCCCATCCCCAAGCGAAGAAGGGTGCCCGGGACGGGCATGAAGGCCGGGCGGTGAAGGACGTGGCCGAGAGCCCTCGTGAAATCGGCGTTTCTGACCGGCTCTGGAGCGGTCCCGTTCACGGGACCCGTGAGCGTCGGATTTGAGAGCGCGAAGTCAAAGAGAGAAACCAGGTCCGTGAGGGTGATCCAGCTCATCCACTGCCGGCCTCCCGCCACCGGGCCGCCCAAGCCGAGTCTGAAGGGCGGCAGCATTTTCTGGAGTGCCCCACCTTCCTGGCCGAGCACAATCCCGGTCCGAATGCAGACCGTGCGCAGTCCAGGGATCTTGGATCCCAAAACCTCCGTCTCCCAAGCCTGGCAAAGCTCGGACAAAAATCCCGCGCCGGGTCTGGATTCCTCCGTGAGGACTTCGTCGCCCCGGTCACCGTAGAATCCGATCGCGGACGAAGAGACCAAGACCTTGGGGCCTCCTGGCCCGCACTTGGCGATCCCGGAGAGGAGGTTGCGAGTCCCCAGGACGCGGCTATCGGTGAGCCGTCTTTTTCTGTCTTCGGTCCAGCGTCCCGCCGCGATGGGTTCTCCCGCCAGGTGCACGACCCCCGTCACCCTCGAGAACGCCTCGGCGGGTGGTTCGTCCTTGAGCGCGTCCCATGCATGGGCTTCGCACGGAAAAGAAAAGGCACGGCGGATGGCCTCGGGGTTTCGGCCCAAGAACACGAGCCCACGGTCCGACCCATGAAGGTGGTGAGCGATCGCTCTCCCGATGAAACCCGTGGCCCCCGTCATGAGGACCTTGCCACGCTGACCCATGCGCTCAAGCATACACCGTCAACGCCCTGGCGGGGCCAGTAAGCCCCCGATCCCTGTAGAAAAAATCATAAAATGATGCAGTGATCCGTGTGCGCTGGCGCCAGAAGTGTGGCTACACTAGGCACATAGCTTGCTCAGTTAAACGAGCTGAGACGAGTAGAGAAACGTAACCGTTCTATAACGCGCATTGAAGTGCTTTTGGGGGGCATGCCGATGACGATGGGCCGTTACCGTTGGATGGGTGTACTTGCGCTTCTGACCTGGCCGCTCGCCGCCACTGCAGGCGATCTCTTCTATGAGAGCGGCACGGGGCATCCGATCTTGGGCATGATCCAGCATGCCAGCGCCTCCATCGATCTCGAGATCTACTCGATGAACGATCCGCGGGTCGACACGGCGATCCGCGCCGCGGTCAAACGTGGCGTCGAGGTGAGAATCATCCAGGAGCCCCACCCGGTCGGTAGCACCTGCTCCATCTTTGATCCCGCCAAGCATCGCAAGAAAGACGACCCCGGCACGCCGGATCCCGAGATCCTCGACTGCCAGCGGGGCCACGCGCTGGTGGAATATGTGAACGCCCACGGCGGGCAGTACGTCCCGTTTCCGAAGGACCTTTGTACGATTTCCAACTGCCTCCAGCACGGCAAACTCGCCATCTTTGACGGCGAGACCGCCATGATCAGCTCCGGCAACCTGGACAAGAGCAGCCTCTGCGACCTGGCCGAGAAGCCGGACAACTGCGACCGCGACTACAATATCGTGACCCAGGATCCGGACGTGCTCGATTCGCTACACACCGTGTTCGAGAACGATCTCGCTTCGACACCCACGGATCTCGGGGGTCTCGACAACCGTCTCACCGTTAGCCCCGAGTCACTCGAGCCCATCACGGCCTTCATCGCCTCGGCCAAGACGTCGCTCCAGATCGAGACGCAATACCTCGAGGATCCGACCATGAACCAGGCCATCATCGACGCCGCCAAGCGGGGCGTGAAGGTGAGCCTCATGGTCGCGAGCGCTTGCAGTTTTGGTAAACCGAGCAGCTCCACCATGAAGAAGTGGAACCGCATCTACCTTGCCTTTGACGCCGCAGGCGCGACGTCGCGCGCGTTTGACGGCGCCATGCAGGTGGGTGGAATCAAGGGCTACCTCCACGCCAAGGCCATCATCGTGGACGGCAAGCGGGCGTGGGTCGGCTCGGTGAACGGCTCGACCCAGTCGCTGACACGGAACCGGGAATTTGGGATTTTCTTGAACGACCCGGCTTTGGTCAGAAGTCTGAACGCGTTCGTGGCCGGGGACTTCGACGACTCCCGCGCGGAGTCGTGGCAGGACAGCCTGCTCTGTAAGAACGACCCCAAGCAGAGCGCGCGCGCGAAGTGAACATTTTGTTCAGTTGCGGGAGTCCACTGCCGCCGTACTGAGCTCAAGTGAACAGAACGTTCACTTCCGCCTCAACTCTCTCAATAACCCGCCGCGTGATAGTGGGCGGAGACGTCTGTGGAGGTCAGGGCGCGGCCCACGTAGTAGGCGATCTCATCAAAATCGGTGTTGGGCCGGTT
>DATJFU010000441.1:0-7199 GCA_035495495.1 Bdellovibrionota bacterium | reverse complement strand
TGCTCCGGCCCGACTCGCAGCAGGTTGCAGCGGCGACGATCACGCCGCCCGAGCTGCCTAAGACCGACCGGTGCCGGGCTGTGGTGGGTGAGATGGCCAACGATCCGACCGCCAAGTTCGTGAGCGGACCCTGGGACTGGGGGGGCTACGATCCCACCAAGACCGTGGGCCCGTCGCCGATGCGTCTTTTGAACGCCGAATTTCTCTTTGGGCAGGCGGGCGTGCCCGTGGCGCCCTCGACCGCGGCCGAGAGCGGCATCGTGCCGGCCGTGCCATACGAGGACCTGGACTCGATGGGCAGCCTGCTTCTGTCGCTCACCGAATTTCTCCGCGTGACCCGTCCAGGCACGCCCCTGGGCAAGTACCTCGGCGACGGCAGCAACGTGGGTGACGTCCTGGATCCCACTAAACCCATGATTTTTCCGCGTGACGGCCGCATGCTCGCCGTGGGCGTGCTCGCCGGCATTCTCAAGAACCTGATCGCTTCGGCGGGGCACATTTCGCAGGCCGCGCCCGGCACGCCGGGCGCCGAACTGGGTCTCGCGTTCGCCGATGGCGTGAACCTGGGTGGAAAGATCGGTAACCCCGTGTCCGTGCGCTCCGTGGCCCAGCTTCTGATCGCCGCTTCGACCATCGAGAACGAGCTGGCCAATGACCCCGACGTGCCCGCCCCGTTGAAGGCGCTTCTTCCACAGCTGGGAGACGTCCTGACCGTCGGCGGTTACACGCTCGGCGCCAAAGGGCAGGAGCCTGACGGCGGATTTGACGCTTACATGGGCGTGGCCCAGCCCGCGGGCCGCAGTCTCAAGGACACGGTAATGGGGCTTAGGGCCCTGACCTACGCGTATGAGCACAACGGCATGAGCGCCGTCATGGTCCGCGTGAAAAAAGGCTGGGACTACATCGACCAGATCTGGGGCAGCCATGACGTTCCTAGCTTTGGCGGCACTCCCCAAGGGCCCGCCAATCCCAGCGAACTCTGGGAGCTCGTGAACCTCTGGGAAGAAACCCGCGCCACGCTCCAGGGGCACCCCATCACCCAGCTCGACTGGGCCAAATGGGACCACCGGTTTCAGACACTTACGAGCGTGCTCCAGGCCCAATTGGCCACGGAGCATGGCCCCGTTGCCCTGGGCAACTGACTGGGGTAGGGTGGCCCCTTCACGGGAATGCCCAGGGAATGTCCATGAAGAAGACCAGCGAGACCAAGCTTGACCCGAAGCTTCTGATCAAGATCCACGACCTCATGGTCCGTGGGCGGAAGCTCGAGGAACGCCTGATCCGGATGTACAAGCAGAAT
Organism: Bdellovibrionota bacterium; assembly: GCA_035495495.1. GTDB lineage: Bacteria > Bdellovibrionota > UBA1018 > UBA1018 > JADZFF01 > JADZFF01. The sequence goes on along the minus strand of DATJFU010000441.1, from coordinate 5,899 downwards.
GACGGGTACTTCTGGATCGGAGGCCCCGGCGAGGAGGCGTTCAACGTGCCCCTCGGCCTGCAGGTGAGCAAGGGCACCGGCCTCGATCACGACTATCTGCACCTTCACTACCGCTCCAGCGCCATCCTTCTGGCCATGGGCATCGAGCCCCTGGACGCGTTTCGGCAGATGAAGAACACGGCCACGGACCCGTTCTCGGGCGGCCGCAACTTCAGCAACCACTTTTCGGTCCGTAAGTGGAACGTGCCGCCGATCACTTCGACCATCGAGACCCAGTACGCCGTCGCGATCGGCACCGGCCTCGCGCAGCGCAAGAGCCGTCGGCCGAACTGCAAGGGCATCACGCTCGTCAACGGCGGCGACGCCGGGACGGCCGAAGGTGAATTCGCTTCGAGCCTCGTGTGGGCCTCGCGTCCGAACGAAGAGCTCCCGATCCTCCTGATCGTGACCAACAACGAGTGGGGCATCTCGACCGCGGCCAACACCCAGCACGGCGAGCGCAGCATCGCCGACCGGGGCAAGGCCTTTGGCATCAAGACCGCGGTGGTGAACGGTAACGACGTCGAAGAGGCCTGGGAGGCCATCCGCCAGGCGATGGAATACGTGCGCACCGAGCGCAAGCCGTTCTTGATGGAAGCGCGCGTGTCGCGCCTCTACGGCCACAGCTCCGCCAGCGGCGCCAACCGCGTCGAAGGCGAGGCCGACTGCCTGGCCCTGTTCGAGACCAAGCTCGAGAAGGCCGGCGTTCTCTCCCGCAAGGAGATGGACTCGATTCACGACAAGTACGAAGTGGAGATGCGCGAGAAGGCGGCTCAGGCCAAGACCGAGCCCATGCCCGACCCCGGTTCCATCTACGACTTCACCTATTACAAGCAGCGGGGAAAGTACTTCTAATGGCGAACATGGCCCAGGCCATCCGGATGGCCCTGCACTACGGCGAAGAGAATCTCGGGCTCCAGGAAGTTTTCGGCGAAGACGTGGGTCCGCCCCTCGGAGGCGTGTTCACCGCCACCCAGGGTTTGAAAACCACGTGGAACTCCCCCCTGGATGAGCGTGGAATCATCGGCGCGGCGACCGGGCTCGGTTTCGCGGGCGTCCGTTGCGTGGCCGAGATCCAGTTCTGCGACTACATCTACAACACCATCGACCTGCTCAAGATCGCTGGCAACGCCTGCTGGTCCTCGAACGGCGACTGGAACCTGCCCATGACGGTGATGACCCCCGTCGGCAGCGGCATTCGCGGATCCATCTACCACTCGCACTCTTTTGATGCGACGGCGACCCACATCCCGGGGTGGAAGATCGTGATGCCGTCGAACCCGCTCGACGCCTACGGTCTCATGATCGCCTGCCTCAAAGACGAGAACCCCACTCTCTTCCTCAAGCCCAAGGCGCTCTTGCGGGTCAAGGGCGAGGACGCCATCCCTGGTGAGCCGGGCTTGGACAAGGACGGCGAGAAAAAGCTTCGCGAGATGATCGACGCCCCCCTGGGCGACCGGACCAAGTGGAAGGCCCAGTGGCCCAAGGGCCTGACGGACTTCACGGTGCCGATCGGCAAGGGCAAGACCGTGCGCCCGGGCGAGCACCTGACGCTGGTGAGCTACGGCCGCACGCTGCCCCTTTGCGCGATGGCCGCGGACCAGCTTCTGAAAGAGGGCCATTCGGTCGAGGTGATCGACATGCGCACCCTCTGGCCCTACGACTGGGACCTCATCTCCCAGTCGATCCGCAAGACCCGCCGGGTCGTCTTCGTGAACGAAGAGACCGAGGTGACCAACTTCGGCGAACACCTGATCCGCCGGACGGTGGATGAGCTCTTTTACGAGCTCGAGGCGCGGCCCCGGCTCTTGGCGGGCAAGTTCACCCCGGGGATCGGCCTCGCCGACCCCCTCGAAATGGCCACTCAGCCCCAGCTCCAGAACATCCTGGAGATGTCGCGCGAAGTGATCCAAGAGCGCCCCTAAAAATAAACTAGCCCCGTTTAATTCCATCTCAGTCGAATTGAGATCCGGAATTTCCCTGTAATTTCAAGTCTGTCAATTCTTGAATGTCTTAATCAAGAATTTCGTTCAATTCCAGGGGCAGGGACCGTAAAATAGGAAATTAGGAATCATTTCGCCAAAGATGCGGGAAGGGGAATCCCGCTTCTTGTTGGACGTAAGGGGGGACCATGGCTAAACGCCGGGGTTCGGTTCGGGGTAAGTCTTCAAAGCGGAACTTTCTCAATCCATGGTGGTCCGTCGCCGCGCTGGGCTTGGCCCTGGCGGGGGGCGCGCTGACCCTTTGGTCCTACGTGGGATCGGGCGCCGATACCGGCGTGCCTTCCACCGCGGGTAACCTCTTTCAGGATCTGCCTCCGCAGTTCTTGAACAACGCGCAGGGGATGCTCTCGGCCAATATCACCCAGTGCGCGCTCGGACAGGCGACGAACGCCATGGGGGCCATCGGCACCGCCGAATCCTCACCCGGCGTGAACGGCTGGGGGGGCGCTCTCTCGACCGCCGGCCTTTCTTTGGGTGGAAGCTCGATGACGGCCAGCTGCCCCGCCGTGGCCGACCTGCCCCAGAACCCGTCCTGCTCCGAGGTTCAGGATGGAAACCGCTTTAGCCCCGCCCGGCTAGACGCCCTGCGGACCCGCGTGGAGCAGTCGAGGGCCGCCCTCGCTTGCCAGAACGCGCGGCTTCAGGCCCTCCAGGCCCAGGTGACCTGCTTGCAGCGCCAGGCTCAGGCCCTGACCCAGCAGCTGGCCGGCCTGCAGCAGGCCTACGCGCAGAACATCGCCAACATGCAGACCTACATCGGCCGCCTCAAGGACATGCAGGCGGGACGCGAGGCCCAGCGGCAGGAGGTGCAGAAGTTTCTGCACGGGGATCAAGCCAGCGGCCGCGAGGGCCTCTTGGACCTCGAGCAGCGGACCGAGGCTCTCCTGAACGGCCTGCCGGCCCAGATCCAGGATAAAGAAGAAAAGTTCCGCGCCCTTTCAGAGCAGGAGCAAACCCTCGAAGAAACCGTCGAGACCGAGACGGCCGCGTTGGCTCAGCAATGTTTCACCACTCGCGTGCAGCCCAACTATACGTGTAACCGCGCGGCCCGGGATGCCCAGGGTCACGTGCAAGGGGTCCAGGCGACCAACGCCAAGGATTACCTGCTCTGCCGTTTCGAGCAGGAATCCCACAGGGATTCCACGGGTCACATCACCCGCAACAACACCGCCGTCGACCAGGCCTCGGCCAACCAGCGCTCCCAGCTCGAAGCGCTGATGAACCAGATCTTTGGGGATACGCCCAATAACCCCAACCTGCCGGGAGGCGCCAACCCCCAGCAGTTCGCCGACCAGGCCGAGCAGTTCAGCAACCAGCCGATCAACGTGCTGTCCGTGGCTGACGTCGAGAGCCGGTACGGCGACACGCTCAGGTCCTTCAGCAGAAATGGCGTCGACGTGCACGGCTTTGTGATCTCGGCCCTGTCCGGCTGCTTTCACCGGGCCGAGCAGCAGGTTCAGCGCGAGCGCCGGCGCGAGGGTACCCGCATCGGACGTCTGCAGTCGGCCCTGACCCGACAGCGTCGGGCGGTGAACACCGAAGTCTCGTCGATGATGAACGACCTCGCCCAGCAGTACGGGCACATGGTCCGCGCGCTCACGGGCAACAACTTTCAGCCCAACGTCGTGGCCTGCCGCAACCAGCGCCCCGAGGTGCAGGTTGGCTGCCTCCGCAACCTGGAGACCAACTTCCAGGGCTTGCTCAACGGCTCGACCGAGAACTCCAACGTGGTGCTGAACTTTCGCGGAAATCAGGGGACCCCCTCGCTGCCCTCCATGCAGTGCGCGGGCATCAAGGGCTGCGTCTCCCTGCTCCAGCGCGTCGACACGAACCTGGGCACCGAGATCACCGCGATCCAGCAAAAGCGCCAGCAGGACGCCCGCGAGTTCAACATCTCAGTGGACCGGTTCACGCAGCAGATGGCCGGTGGCCTGAGCGGGTTCAGCAACATGCTGGACCAGCAGCTGCAGCAGATGAACGCGGCCATGGCCAGCTTGGGCGTCACGCCGGGGGTCACGATCAACCGGGTGACCCCGTGTAACCTCGAGCACAACAGTGATCTCGAGGGCCTCTACAATCCGCCCACGGACATGGTTTGCTTGGTGGGCGGCCACATGTCGCCCCCCATGCTGAACTTTGCCCAGGACAACTTCGCCAACGGCCTCCAGGGCGTGGCCCGTAAACAACAAGAGGTCACCCGGCAGATGACCCAGGCGGGAACGGCACTGGCCGCCATCAACGGCTTGGCCAACCGCTGCGGCAGCGAAGAGCTGCAGCGTGAGGACCAGGCGTTTCGCCAGCTCATGAGCCAGTGGAACACTTCCAACTGTAACTATGCGCGCGAATTCTGCGGCCCGGACGCCAACGCGCCCATCTCGAACCTGGCGGATTCCATGCGGAGTATCTCAAGCGACGGTTCGGGCGGAGGCTTGGGGGGCAGCAGCTACTCGTCGTCCAGCAGCGACCCCTTGGGTTCGCTCGCGAGCGGCGTGGGCGGCCTTTGCACGGGTGGATCTTTTTCTTCGGATGGTCAGGGCGACCGCGGTCCGGCGGGTGCGGGTGACGTGGATTCGCTCCAGACGCTGAGCGCCGATCTGGACTCCGCCCTGACTCGGTATGACATGGGCGTGGTCGGGAGCGGCGGCAACCCCACGGACGGATCGGTCTCCTGTCCTTCTAGCGCCGGTTCGGCTTCGGCCACGGTCACCGCGACTTCCACCTCGACCGACATCGAGAACACGTGTGTGAGCGGCGCCGGGACCCGTCCGCCGGATACCTGTCCGGCCAGCGTGCGGGCGTGGTTGACCTCGGTTCGCGGGTGTCTGACCAGCGCCAAGAGCCGGGTGACTACCATGGTGACCCGGACCGAGCGTCTCACGGGTGAACACCGCGTGAACGCGGGCACGTGCGCGGGCCTCTACCACGACATGGAAGGCCGCGCGCAGCGGATCGCGGACATCCAGCACCGTATCGGCGACAGCAACGCCGGCGGCGCCCAGTAAGACCCGCCGGGGCTGAATCCCAGCCCCAGGTGGGGTATTGTAGGTTCGCCATGGGCATTCCCTTCACCAAGATGCATGGGCTCGGGAACGACTTCGTCGTCCTGGACGCCCTCCGGGGACCCGTACCGGATCTGGGGGCCGATGGGGTTCCACCGGAGTTTGCCCGGCGGCTCTGCGACCGAAGGCGTGGCGTGGGCGCCGACCAGGTCATCTGGCTCGGCCCCGTCGCGGGCTTCGATGCCGAGGTCACCTTTCTCAACGCCGATGGCAGCACGGCCGAGACCTGCGGAAACGGGCTCCGTGCCGTGGGCCTGTACCTCCTGAACCACGGTCCCAGGCCCGGCCAGAGCCGGTATCGGGTCCGCGATGGAGCGGGGCCTGCCGAGCTCGAGATCCTTTCAAAGGGGCCCAAAGAAGCCCGAATCCGCGTGACCATGACCCCGCCGAACGACGGCGGCGAGCGCGGGCTCGAGGCCGCGGGCAAAAAGATCACCTACCGGTCGATCAGCGTGGGCAACCCCCACGCCGTGGTTCGGGTCGAGAGCCTGGCGCCCTATCCCGCCGGCGAGGTGGGGGCGGCCATGGAGGTCCACCGGGACTTTGCCAATCGGACCAACGTGGAATTTGTGCAGCCCCTGGGGCCCGATCGCATTCGGGTAGTGGTTTGGGAGCGGGGGGCGGGCCTCACCCTGGCCTGTGGCTCGGGGGCCTGCGCCGCCGCCGTGGCCTCGACCCTGGCCGGCTGGACGTCGGCCAAGACCGTACACGTGGAGCTCCCGGGCGGCGAGGCCGTCGTCACCTGGGACGGTGCCGATGAGCTCCTTTTGGAGGGCCCGGCGGTCGAAGTCTTTCGGG